>JAUPKZ010000008.1 GCA_030837195.1 Campylobacterota bacterium | reverse complement strand
GGGGCCACTGCTATTGTAGTAAATGGTGTCCTGTGATGGATTCGAACCATCGGCCACCTCATTAAAAGTGAGATGCTCTACCGGCTGAGCTAACAAGACAAATGCTCTTTTTAAGAGGGTGGAATTATAGACAAATAGGTTGTAATTGTCAAGAAAAAAGCAAAATTTTTGGCAAAACACTCTTTTTTATCTGATTTTTGATAAAATAGATAGTATGAAGAGTCTGGATTTTGAATTTGCATATATTTTTTTACTGCTTTTGCCGCTGCTTTACTGCTTTTATAAATGCAGAGAGGTTGCAAAGCCGACTATTTTCGTGCATTTGCATTTTCTGGTACCAAAAAAAGGTTTTAAAAATCTTGAGCAAATTTTAAAAATAGTTGTTTTTGTTCTTCTATGTGCGGCTCTTGCTTCTCCTATTGTTGTAGATAGAGATGACCCGCTAAACAGGCATGGTAGAGATATAGTTTTGGCACTTGATGCAAGCGGCTCTATGAATGCTTCAGGCTTTGCAAAAAAGAGCGATAGTTTTGATATGGATAAGAGCATTAACCAAGAGAGATTAAGCCGTTTTGAGATAACAAAATATATTGCAACGGATTTTATAAAAAAAAGAGCAAGCGATAATGTCGGTATAGTAATATTTGGCGATTTTGCTTTTATAGCTTCTCCTATAACATACGAAAAAGAGATAGTAAGCGATATGCTGGGCTATATGACGCATGGCGTTGCAGGGCAAAATACGGCTATAGGCGAGGCTATCGCAATGAGTGTTAGAGCCTTTAAGCACTCGGTTGCTAAAACAAAGATAGTTATTCTGCTAACGGACGGGGAGCATAACAGCGGTTCCATCTCGCCAAAAGATGCCATAGAGTTTGCAAAAGAGAATGGTATCAAAATCTATACTATAGGTATTGGAAATAAGGGTGAAGCAGATGAAGCTCTGTTGCAGAAAATAGCTCTTGAGAGCGGCGGAGAGTTTTTTAGAGCAACTTCTGCCGAGGAGTTAGAAACTGTATATACGCAGATAGATGAGTCGGAATCGTCTAAGATAAAAAGCAGACACTATCTTCTAAAAGAGTATTACTACTGGCTACTTTTAGCTGCATCGTTTATAATTTTGCTGATTTTACTATCCAAAGAGGCAAGAAGATGAGTTTTTTACATCCTGAATACTTTTGGCTATTGCTATTTCTTTTGGGATTTTTTATAAAAAAAGAGGCAAAGAAATTTAATACTGTTTTCTACGGATATACGATTAGCGCCGTTTTTATCATTATAGCACTCTCTCGCCCTGTTTTGCAGCAAGAGCCTATACAAAGCAAAGAGATGCTAAATGATGTTATTTTGGCAGTTGATTTGTCCTACTCTATGCAGAGTAACGATATAGAACCGACTAGACTCTCTTTTGCAAAAGAGAGCCTCTCTAAACTTGTAGAGGCTCAAGATAGAAGCAGATTCGGGATTTTGGGTTTTACGACAAACGCCATAGTATTGTCTCCTTTAACCCAAGATAAAGAGCTCCTTTTGCATCTTTTTTCTTCACTTGATGAGAAAAATATCATAACTAAGGGAAGCAGTGTGATGCCGGCATTAGAACTCTCTCGAAAGATGTCAAAATCAAAAAAGGTTAGCGTCGTGATTTTTAGCGATGGTGCAGATGAGTTTGGCTATGATGCAGAGGCAAGCTTTGCAAAAGAGAACTCGTTGGTAGTAAATATTCTTATGACCGCAACAACTATGGGTGGGACTCTTCGTCAAGAAAACGGGGAGTTTTTAAAAGACGAGTTAGGTGATATAGTAGTGAGCAGGGAAAATAGCGCGATTAAAGTTATAGCAGATGCTACAGGCGGAGTTTATGCGAAAGATATAGCTGATATAATAAATGCGCTTGAGAATCAAAGAGAGAATGAAAAAGAGAGCCAAACGACTATTGTGCAAAATATGGAGTTATTTTACTATTTTATAGTTTTGGCTATTGTTACTTTTTTGGCTACTACTACGAAGCTCAAAAAATATCTTCTTGCACTGTTTCTATTTTTTGGATTAAATGTAAGTGCAAATGAAAATCTAGATTTTTTCAACAAGGCTACAAATGCTTATAGAGAAGGAAAATATGAAGAGGCGCTTAAAAACTACGATATGGTAAAATCTTCCGATACTCAAGTAAAAGCGGTCGTGTTTTATAACATAGGCAACTCTCTTGTGAGGCTTGGAGAGTTTGAGAGAGCAAAAGAGGCATATATAAAATCCCTTACTCTTATATACACTAAAGAAGCGGATGAGAATTTAAACTATATAAGAGATGCTAACAAGAGCAAAGAGATGAGTACGGGGCAGCAGCAGAGCAAAGATAAATCATCTTTGGCAAAAAAAGAGCAAAGCGATAAAAAACCAAAAGAGGGCGGCGGGTCAAATATGAAAGTAAGCGCACAGGCTGGTTCGGGTGCTGATGAGGGCGGTAAAAAAAGTGAATCTCAAAGTCAGATAAACCTAGAGGGCGGCAAAGCAAAACTCAGTTCGAAGCAGTATGAACTCATAAACAGAAGGGAAGTTAATGAAAAAAAGCCTTGGTAAATTACTATTACTACTTTTGCTAAATATAAGCCTGTATGCTACGACATATGAGTGGAATGCTTCCATAAACAAAAAAGAAGCGTTTGTCAACGAGGCTATACATTTAAAATATATATGTAGTTTTAGCGATGAAGCAAAGTTTTACGATATAGAGTTTAATCCTGCGGGAGAATATGAGAAATATAGCATTAAAAATCTGCGAGAAACACAAAATTCTATTGACGGTAAAAAGGTAAAGATTTATGAATTTTTAGCATATGCAAAAGTTGCAGGAGAGGTAAGTTTTAACTTTGAAGCAGTGATGAAAAAAACAACAAAAGACTCCGTTGAAGAGGCAATTATAGGCAGAGACAATATGAAGAGGGGAGAGTTTAGCAAGGAAAATTTAAAACTAGCACCTCTTAGCATAAATACAAAGGAGATACCTCTAGCGATAGTTGGCAATTTTGATATAGAAGTTAAAAAAAATGAGGCTAAAATAAAAGCATATGAGCCTTACCATTTAGAGATAAAGATAAAAGGAGAGGGAAATTTTGAGCTGTTGCAACCTTTTGGTTTTGAGATAGAGGGTGTAAAGGTTTTTGCAGAAGAAGTTGTAAAAAAAACAACTCTTAGCGAAGACGGCGAGAGCGGAGAGTGGAGCCAAAAATTTGCGTTTGTGGCAGATAAAAGCTTTAAAATACCTGCTTTTGAAATAGATTTTTTTAACCCAAAAGAACAAAAAAACGAGAAGTTGCTATTTAGTGCCATAGATATAGAAGTAGAGAGAGGGTACGCAAAAGAGGAGCTTTTGGATAAAGAGCAAGAGAGCGGTTTTAAGTTTGACATTTCGTATCTGTATTACTTGGCTGCTTTTGTTTTTGGTTATCTTTTTTCGAAGATAGAATTTAAAAAATTTTCCGTGCAAAAAAGAGTAGATACATTTAGGCAAAGGGTTGAGGAGATAAAATCTCTTGAAGCCTTGGCGGTACTTTTAGCGCTTGAAGATGCAAAAAAATATGAGTATATCATCACGCAGATAGAAGATAAAAAAATTACATCGTTAAAAAGAGCAAAAGAGGCTGTATTTAAGTAAAATTTTCTTTTATGTAGTAAACTTTTAAAAAAATAGGTGGATTTTATGAGAAAAAAAATAGCTACTTTATCTGCGGCAGTTTTGCTTTTGACATTTGGGATTGGTTTTGGCGGTTGTAGTGCGATGAATACTGCCATGAAAAAGAGTGAGTTGGCAGTTGAGAGCAAGCTTAGTCAAAGTGTATTTTTAGAGCCGGTTTCTTCTAAGGAGAAAATTGTATTTGTGGATATAAAAAATACATCAAATCAAGAGATGAATGTAAAAAACAGAATCGAATCGGCTCTCGTGAATAGAGGATATCGTTTGACGGATGACCCCAAAGAGGCTCGTTTTATGATTCAAGGCAATGTGTTAAAAGTTGATAAAACAGACCCAAGAGAAGCAAAAGAGTTTGCAAATTCCGGTTTTGGCTCTGCAGTCTCAGGTGCGGCAATAGGTGCGGCAACGGCATATGCTCTAGGCGGAGGAAATAAGACTATGGTAGCGGCAGGGCTTGCCGGTGCAGCTATTAGTATGGCTGCCGATGCGGTTGTAGAGGATGTAATGTATGTGATGATTACGGATTTGCAGGTTAGAGAAAGACCGCTTGAAGGCGAAGTCGTAACGCAAACACAAAAATCTACTCTCGCTCAAGGAGAATCAACAACTATAAAACAGAGTGTCTCTGGTGCAAAATCTGAGTGGAAAACATATCAAACACGGGTGGTTAGTACCGCAAATAAGGCAAATCTTGCTTTTGAAGAGGCAAAACCGGTGTTAGAGAGCGAACTATCACGCGTTATAAGCGGAATTTTTTAAAAAAATGTATAAATATCTATTGGCACCGCTGCTGCTTTTTATGATGCAAGGCTGCTCACAAAAAATAGTAGTGCGTGCAATAGAACCGGCGGAAGTTGACCGTGCGACGCATACAAGAAAGATAAGTGTTGCAGACTTTACTTATGATGATGTCGGTCTTGCAAACAAGATAGAGACAACACTTTTAAATCAAAAATTTGACAACAAAAACTATTTTACGCTTATAAGCAGGCGTGATTTTAACAAGATTGTAGCAGAACAGAGGCTACAAAGCAGCGGTTTAATAGAGTCATCAACAGCCGTGCAAGTAGGCTCTCTTATAGGAGCGGAGGCTATAATTTCCGGACATGTAACAGATGCTTCTTCAAGGGATACTCATTACTATGAAGAGAGATATAGTTGCGTAGATAGAAAGTGCAAAGAAAAAGTTATTTATGCCGTTTCATGCGTAAGGCGAAGTGTTTTGGTGTCCGCAGATATTCGTATGGTGGATGTTGAAAAGGGAGATATCATATATGCAGATACGCTCTCAAGTGGGTCTAAATGGAGCCATTGTCGAGGTGATTACGGTTCTCTTCCCTCAGAAGGAGCGGCATTGCAGATTTTAGCCGAAGATATTGCTCTAGATTTTGCGCGCAAGATAACGCCTCATTATAGATATTTTGAAGTATTTTTATTGGAAGAACCGGATATATCTTATAGCGACGAAGCGGAGCAGCTTTTGGAATCTTCGGTCGAGTATATCAAGCAAGGCAGATACGATAAAGCCGAAAAACTGCTAATAGAGTTGGTTGACCTAACATCTCAGAAGAGTTATGTTCCTTTTTATAATCTAGGTGTTATAAAAGAGGCACAAGCAGACTATAAAGAGGCTAAAAAATATTATGAAATGAGCGATAATTTGGCAAAAGAACCGGTTAAGGAGATTGATAGAGCTTATTTGCGTATCCAAGAGCTTATAGACAAAAATACCAGAGTTAAAAACCAGTTGCAATAGGCTATGATGAGAGAGATTTTTTTTACTATTTTTATATTACTGTTTGTATCAGGGTGCAGCTCTAAAGAAGAGAGCCATATGGTTAAAAAAGAGCTGCCTTCATGGTATGTAAATCCTCCAAAAGATTCAAAAACGACACTATATGCAACGGGCGAGGGCAGAGAGAGGAAAGAGGCTATAGCTGATGCTTTAAATCTTCTTGCTTCAACGCTTAGCGTATCGGTAGAATCACAATTTACTTTGCAGCAAAGTGTTAAAGAGGGGTTGGTTACCTCACATCAACAAAGCTCGCAAAGTCGGATAGACAGTGTTGTAGATAGGGTGCGAATAAGCAATTATGAAATAGTCGAATCGCAGGAGTTTGGCTTTAAAAAATATATAGTGCTTATAAAATCCGATAAACAAAAACTTTTTTCAAGCCTAAAAAATGAGTTAGAGCAGAAATTTAGTGCAGCGCAAAAAGAGCTGGAATTTGTAAAAGAGTCTCATGCGCTAAGAGAGTTGGAAATCTACAAAAAAATAAAAATAGAATTTGCAGATATCCAAAATACGCTTATGGTTATGCAAGCTTTAAAAAGTGATTTTGACTCGCACTCATATTTAAAAAAAGCTCAAAACATTACAAGTTTGTATGATGAGCAGTTGTCAAAAATCTCTTTTAGCATAACTTGTGACGATGAGTCAAAAAGGCTTCAAGCTCCAATCGCCGAGGGGCTTAGCTTAAAAAAAGTTCAGATAGAGCAAAATAGCAACAAAAGAGAGCATTTTAACATAGAGGTGCGCTCAAAAACAAAAGAGAGTTTTGCTTACGGTTTTATAATGGCATCATCGGCTATAGAGATTGTCGTAAAAGATGTAAAAAAGATTATCATCGGCAGTAATAAACTAAATATTACTGGGCAGTCCATCCATAGTTTTGATGCGGCACAGGAGAGTATTGCCATAAAGCTTGACGAGATGATAAGAAAAGAGGGTATAGGCAAGGTTTTAGGTTTGGAGTTATAGTTGTATTAATAGCGTTTTGCTATAATTTAATACTCAATTAAAACAAAAGAGGATTGCGATTTATGATATCGAAAATAGAGTTGATAAGAAAAGAGGTTGCAAAAGTTGTAGTCGGGCAAGAGAAGATGATAGATGCTCTTCTTATCGGGCTGCTTTGTGAGGGGCATATCCTTATAGAGGGTGTTCCGGGGCTTGCAAAGACTACAACGGTAAATGCACTTGCTCAAAGTTTGGGACTTAACTTTAAACGCGCCCAATTTACTCCCGACTTGCTCCCCTCAGACATACTCGGAGCAGAGATTTATGACCCTCAAACAAATAGCTTTAAAATCAAAAAAGGTCCCATCTTTACAAACTTGCTCTTAGCAGACGAGATAAACCGCTCTCCCGCAAAAGTTCAATCGGCACTTCTTGAAGTTATGCAGGAGAAACAAGTTACGCTCGGTGATACTTCATTTAAATTGGAACTTCCGTTTTTTGTTATGGCAACTCAAAACCCGGTTGAACAAGAGGGTGTTTACCAACTTCCTGAAGCTCAACTTGATAGATTTATGTTAAAACTTGTAGTCGATTACAATACAAAGGCGCAGGAGCTAGAGATTGCAAGACGCATCTCAAGCGGCAATTTTGAGACAATTCATAGCGTTATAACGCATGAGGATTTGGAAGAGTTAAAAAAAGCAGTAAAAGCCGTACATGTAGATCCGCAGGTTGAAGAGTATATGATAGAGATTGTAAATGCGACAAGAAACCCCGGCGAGTATGGACTTGGCGAGATAAAAAATTACATTCAGTTCGGTGCTTCTCCTCGCGTGAGTATCGATATGTTTAAAGCGGTTAAAGCAATGGCGTACTTAAGAGGAAAAAGTTTTGTTACGCCTGTTGATATTGCATATATTGCAAAAGAGCTTATGAGGCATCGTATAGTGCTTAGTTATGAAGCAGAGGCGGAGGGGATTACGACTGATTATATAATACAAAAAGTGTTAGAGACGGTCGCAATACCGTAATTTGAGATACAAATATGAGTAAGCTGCAAAAAATCTTAGTTAGAGCGAGGCGACAGGTCTTTAGCGAAATGGTTGGAAACAATCCCTCTATTTTTAAAGGCGAGGGGTATGACTTTGTCGAACTAAGGGAGTATGTTGCAGGGGACGATATAAGACACATAGACTGGAATATTACTGCTAAGCTGCAAAAACCTTATATTAAGATATTTAAAGAAGAGAGAGAATTAAATGTTGTATTAGTTTCTGTCTTAAACGGAAGTGTTCATTTTGGTTCCAAAAAACTAAAACAAGAGAGCATTGCGGAGGTGGCGGCACTTCTTAGCTTCTCGACGCTTAAAAACGGAGATTTGCTTAGTTCGTATATTTTTACGGATGAGATGGTGTCTCATTTAAAGCCGAGCAAAAAAATTCACAGTGTTCAAAAAATAGTCGGTGAAATTTTAGACTTTGATGCCTTAAATAAAAAGGTAGATTTTAAAGTTATTGCGGATACCCTTTTTAAAAGACTCAAACGAAAGTCCATCATTTTGATAGTAGGCGACTTTTTTGAAATTCCTGATTTTAAACTTTTAGCTAAAAAACATGAGGTAATTTCTATTATAGTAAGAGATAATCTTGAAGAAAACCCGCCTGTTATGGGATTTGCTTCACTTGTAGATCCGCAGAGCGGAATGGTGTTAGAGGGAGATTTTAATTCTTCAAGCGTAGAAGCATATAGAAAAAGAGTCCTTGCGCATGACCATAAACTCTTTGAGATATTAAAAAAAGATGCTGTTCGCTTTACAAAGGTATATACTACCTCCTTGGCGGCAGTAGAACTTCGCAGACTTTTTGAGGGTAGATAATGCAGCAAGAACAGAGCTTTGATATACCGCTTCATGATATAAAAACGGTTGTTCCTATAGAGGATTACTCTTTTTA
Source organism: Campylobacterota bacterium (assembly GCA_030837195.1). Taxonomy (GTDB): domain Bacteria; phylum Campylobacterota; class Campylobacteria; order Campylobacterales; family Sulfurimonadaceae; genus Sulfurimonas. The sequence goes on along the minus strand of JAUPKZ010000008.1, from coordinate 17,678 downwards.
CTATCTTCTTGCTATAAGTGCGGTTGTGTTATTGTTTGTGGGTGCAATGTCATATCTGCTTTACAAATGGTATAAAAGCCGCAATCGATACAATAAGCGAAAAGAGCATTTTGACATCTTAAATTCAATTGATTTTGCAAACGCAAAACAGAGTGCTTATGACTTGACTCTTTATGGAGCTACATTTAAAGACGACTCTCTAAGACATAAAGAGATGTATGAAAATATCATAAATAGGTTGGAAAATTATAAGTATAAAAAAGAAGTAGATGCATTTGATAGCGAGATGATAGGTTATATAAAGCTATATATAGGGATGGTTGATGTTTGATGGAGTCTATTTCGAATATCCTGAACTTCTTGCACTAATCATTCTTTTTATATTCTGTTCTTTTTTTTGTAAGATAAGGCTTCAGTCGATTTATTTTCCCCATACTAGAGAGTTTTTAAGCAAAAGTATCTCAGCATCAAAGCTTCTTTTCGTTCTTAAATGGCTAGGCATTGTTATGATGGTTTTGGCGCTTATGTCACCGGTAAAAGAGGAACCTTATGAGCTAGAACCAAAAGAGGGGTATGAGATAGCTCTTATTTTAGATGCCTCTGAGTCTATGACTGAAAGAGGTTTTGATGCAAGTGATGAAAATCTAAATAGGTTTGATGTCGTAAAGAGTATAGTAGGAGATTTTGTAAAAGAGAGAAAAAATGACAATATGGGGCTAGTTGTTTTTGGGGCATTCTCCTTTATAGCTTCTCCGCTTACTTACGATACTCAAATCTTAAACACTATATTATCTCAGCTATATATAGGAGTTGCAGGAAAATATACGGCACTTAACACATCTTTGGCGCAAGGGGTCAACCTTTTAAAGATGGGAAAATCAAAGAACAAAATCGCTATTTTGCTTACAGACGGACATAGCACGAAAGAGATAGACAAAGTACCGCTTAGAGTAGCATTGGAGATGATAAAAAAAGAGGGTATAAAAGTTTACCCCATAGGCATAGGGCTGCCACATGAGTATAATGCAGAGGCTTTGGAGCATATTGCAAAAGAGAGCGGAAGCGTTGCATTTGGCGCGACAAGTGCAAAAGAGTTAAGAGAAGTTTACAAAAAAATAGATGAACTTGAAAAATCGGAGATAAAGAACGAGAGCTATACTCATAAAAACTATCTTTATCAGTTGCCGCTTTTTATTGCATTTATCTCTTTGATGATATATATTTATCTAAGAAACAAAAGAGGTGTATTATGACTTTTTTGTATCCTGAGTTTATATACTATATGCTTCCTCCTCTTATACTGTTATTTGCACTTTTGCTTACGCAAAAAGAGAAGGAGCTTAGTTATTTTACAACAGAAGTTGCAGATAAATTAAGAGTTAGCGCAAATACTTTAACTCTTAAAGCAAGAAACGGTATTTTTTTTCTTATGGGAGTATTACTTATATTTGCTTTGGCAAATCCTGTTTTAGAAGACGGAAATGTTGAGGTAAAAGCAAAAAGTGCCGATGTGCTTCTAGCTCTTGATATCTCCGACTCTATGCTTGCTACCGATATCTACCCAAATCGTCTAGAAGGAGCAAAGTTAAAGGCACTAGCTCTTATAAGAGAGCTTAAAAACGAAAGAGTCGGCATTGTAGCATTTGCAAAAAACTCCTATCTTGTTTCGCCTATGAGTTTTGATAAGGCAAGTGTGGCTTTTTTGCTTCAAGGATTAAACACGACTTTTATCACGGAACAAGGAACTGATTTTTTGCCGCTTCTTGAAGTTGTCTCAAGGACTCAAAAAGATAAAAAGAGAAAATATCTGTTGTTGCTTAGTGACGGAGGAGATAAAAGTGATTTTTCAGAGGAGATAGATTTTGCTAAAAAAAACGACATAACTGTTTTTATTTTGGCGATTGCTACAAAAAAAGGCGCACCGATTAGACGAAGTGACGGCTCTTTCATAAAAGAAAACGATGAGATAGTTATCTCTAAGCTTAACGAGAATATTGCGCGGCTTGCCACAGAAACAGGCGGTGTTTATATAGAGGGTACAAGTGCTTCAAATGATGTAAAAGCGATGCTCAAAGAGATAGCATCACTAGAGGATAAGGCAGAGATAAAAAGCAAAGAGGTTAAGAAATATATACCGCTTTTTTACTATCCCCTATCTCTTGCGCTTCTTTTGCTGCTTCTTGCAACAAGCTCTCTTCCTAAAAGAGAGAGAGCAAAATTACTATCTTTTCTAGCACTGTTGTTTTTCTTAAACATGGATGTAAGAGCAGGAGTTTTTGACTTTGTGGATCTTAGAGAAGCAAAAGAGGCGTATGAAAGCCAAGGGTACGAAAAAGCATCACAGATATACAAAGAGTATGCTCAAAAAAACAGCTCTCCTGAAGCTCACTACAATGCAGCCAATAGCCTATATAAGCAAGGCAAATATGAAGAAGCTATACAAGAATACAAAAAAACAGAATTTAAAGATACGCAAAAAGAGTCTTTTAGAAGAGCAAATTTAGGGAATGCCTATGCAAAAGTCGAGAATTTTGAAGAGGCTATAAAAGAGTATGAAGAGTCTTTAAGGCTCAAAGAGGACAAGGATGTAAGAGAAAACCTTCAAGAGGTAAAAAAAAGAGCCAAAGAGAAGCAAAACCCGCAATCTCAAGATAGTAAAAAAGATAAAGAGAATAAAGAAGATAAAAATAAAGATAAGCAAGACGAGCAGAAGCAAAAAGAGCAAAAAGAGCAAAAGCAAGAATCAAAAAAAGACAAAGAACAAGATACACAAAAAGAGCCGCAAAAAGATCAATTTATAAGTGATGCAGAGGAGCAAAAATGGCTCAAAGAGCTAAACAAAGAGTCAAAAAGCCATCTCTACAAACTTGATAGCAAAGTACAAAAATCAGATAAGAGCGATAAACCGTGGTAAAAATTAGTGTCCGTTTTTAAACCTAAAACCGCTATCAACAAGTAAAGGGCGTAGCTTCTCTTTTAACTCTCCTTGAAACTCCATAAAACCATCTTTAAAGGCACCACCGCATCCAAGCTTTTTTTTGATGGTTTTTAAAACCTCTTTTGCAGCCTCATCAGATAAAAAAAACTCTCCGACAAGCGTCACTACCTTGCCGTTTCTCTTCTCTTTTGCAAAGTGCAAAAAGTGTTTTGAAGGCTCAAGAAGCTCTTTTTTACTTTGGTGGCTATCTTCTACCTTCGCCCATCCCTCTTTTATATCCGAACCAATAAAAATATCTAGTTTTGTGCCTCTGCTCACAAGATTACCTTTTGTCTTAAAACACTCATACTTTTATCTTCAAAGATATCTTTTTGTATATTTGAAATTATTTTGCTTGAAGAGGTCTTGTTTTTGTCATAAAGCACTACAAATATCTCATCGTTCTCTTTTAAAAAAGTATGTTCCCCAAAATCTGTATATCTTGTAGCACCTATGCTGATGATGGCATTTTTAGGAGAGTTACACTCTTTTATATAATTTTTTATATCTTCAAGAGGTCCAAAATCTTCTTGTGTGTTTAATTGGTTTTTTAGCCAATCAAGTAGCTTTTCATGAAAATAACTATACCCGCTAAGTGCTACATCTTCACCATAAGCAGTCACCTCGCCGCCTCTTTTTAAAAAAGAGCATATAGCATAACTATCCATAACACTGCCGCTTGAGAATTTGTCTATCTTAAGCAGTGCCTCACTTAACCCTTTAGAGTCTGCACCCCAATTTTTTTTATCGCTTATCTTTGAAGCTCCTGCAACTCTTATGGAACAGTCATTATATGCCGCAAAATATTTTGGTGTGATATTTGACACTTTTTCATCTTCATACTCAAACTCACAAATAAGTGCGACTTCGGGCTCTATTTGAACATTTAGAGTTTCATTTGGAAGTTTAATAGTTGTACTTGAGAGTGGATAGACACAGAGAATCTCTTTGGCATTTGATACTTTTTTTGGAAGATAAAAAGGAAAAATACCCTTTGGGGCTGCTTCATCTGCAGTGATGATATTTTTAAAGTCCTCTAGCTCTCCGGCTTGAGCGAGATGCAGGGCAAAGTTACCTGCAACTCCAAGCCCTATAAAATCTTTATATCTCTCCATTTGCTTTTGCCGCAGCAAACTCTTCGTAAGAGCCTTTAAAATCTATATATGTTCCATCCGCATGAAGTTCAATAACACGATTTGCAAAAGCATCGAGTAACTCTCTATCGTGAGATACACAGATAACATTTCCTTTAAAGTTATAAAGTGCTTCGCCAAGAGCAACGATTGCCTCTAAGTCTAAGTGGTTTGATGGTTCATCAAGGACTAAAAAGTTTCCGCCCTCAAGCATCATTTTACTTAGCATCATTCTATGTTTTTCGCCCCCTGAGATGCTAATAACCGATTTTTCTTGTTGCTCACCTGAGAAGAGCATTCGCCCAAGACAGTTTCTTATCTCTGCCATTTCGCGTTTAGGGTCAAATGCCCTTAGCCAATCATAAAGCGTCATATCGCCTTTTATGATATCCGCAGTATCTTGAGGAAAGTAAGAGTTCTCTATGGTAGCACCCCAGTGAATTTCACCGCTTGTTGGCTTCATCTCTTCCATAATGATTTTTAGCAGTGTCGTTTTACCTACACCGTTTGCACCTATGAGTGCTACTTTTTCATCAGGGTCAAATTTGAGATTGATGTTTTTTAATACTTCATTATCGCCGTATGAGTGATTTACTCCAATGACATTTAGTGCTTCGTCTCCCATTGTTCTTTTTGCTTTAAAGACAATGCTAGGATCTCTTCTTGAAGATGGTTTGATATCTTCTATAACAAGTTTTTCAAGTTGTTTTTGTCTTGAAGTAGCCTGTTTTGCTTTGGAAGCATTTGCGCTAAAGCGGCGAACGAATGCCTCTAGCTGCTCCTTTTCTTTCTCTTTTTTTGCATTGTTTAGCTCTTGTTGTTTAGCTATAACATTTGCGGCGATATACCAGTCATCATAGTTGCCTGTAAATTCTCTGATTTTTTGATAGTCAACATCAAGTATGTGGGTTACAACCGAGTTTAGAAAGTGTCTATCGTGAGAGATAACGACCATAGTTCCCTCATGTCTTTGAAGCTCATTTTCTAACCAGCTGATAGTTTGGATATCTAAGTTGTTTGTAGGCTCATCTAAAAATAGAACATCCGGTTTTGGAAAGAGAACTTGCGCTAGTAAAACTTTAAATTTATCGGCACTGTCAAGTGTACTCATAAGATCATGATGTTTACTTGCAGGAATACCTACATTTTCTAAAACTTTTGTTATGTTTACATCATATTCGTAAGTCGGGTCTTCTTCTACACATACAACTTCAAGGTCCGCTAGGCGGTTGTTTGTAGCATCATCCTCAAAGTCGCCGGTTGCATAAAGCACCTCTTTCTCTTTTATGGCATCATAGAGCCTTTTATTGCCGCAAAGTACCGCATCTGCAATAGTAAAGTTTTCAAAAGCAAACTGATTTTGCCCTAAAACACCTACTTTTAACCCATTTTCAACGATAACTTCGCCCTCATACTCGTTTATTTGACCGCTTAGTATTTTTAAAAATGTAGTCTTTCCTGCGCCGTTTGCGCCGATAAGCCCATATCTTTTATGACGGTCTAGTTTTAAGTTTATATCTTGAAACAGAATTCTGCTTCCATAACGCATTGTTAAGTTTTGTACAATTACCATGATTTTCCCGCTAATAATATTGATGTGTGAGTAGAAATTTTCGCGATTATACCTAAGTCTTGTTTAAAACTTGATTTATACTATGCTTAATTCCCTGACTTGTCTTTTGAGTTTTCAAAAGCATTTGTAATGTCACCTGTGATGCTATCAACCCCTGCGTTAAACTCTTTTGCACTGCATCCGTTAAAAAAAGCCGCTACAAGAACCGTTAAAAAGAAATATTTCATATTTTTACCCTATATTTTACTATTACTAAGAAATGATAGTATAAGATATTGCAATTTAATATCGGTTGAATAGTATGCAAATAAGAGAACTAAGCTTAAGAGAGTTGGAGATGGCTTATGAGGTTGCCTCACAGCTTCGTAGCGCGCTGTCTTACAAAGAGTTTGAGGATCTTGTTTATGATATGAGAGATATGAACTATAAAATGATAGGAATTATGGAAAAAGAGGAGTTGGTAACTTATGCAGGAGTTGCAGTGCAGACAAATCTTTATCATAAAAGACATCTTTTTGTTTTTGAGCTTGTCACGGATGAGAGACATAGAGGAAAAGGATACGGAGGAAAAATGCTTGAATATTTGTATGATTATGCAAAAACCGGTATGTGCCAAAACATAGTCCTATCATCAGGGTTTGCCAGAGAAGATGCTCATAGATTTTATGAGACAAACGGCTTTATCAAGACAAGTTTTGTTTTTTTAAAAACTCTGCAAAGTGAGTAAAACAATGAAAATAAAATCTCTTTACATTGCGGCAAAAGATAAAAATGTAGGCTCTTTATTTATTTCAATGTCAATGATGGAAGTGCTTAAGAGAAATTTTTACAGAGTCGCATTTTTTAAACCGATACTGACAAGCAAAGATTGTGAAGATTACAACATATCTTTTATGCGCAAGAGATACAACCTTGATATGGCGTATGAAGAGTGTTACGGATTTACTCTGGAGTATGTAGAGAGTATGATTGCCGCAAATAAAGAGAATGAGCTTTTAAATGAGCTTATCGCAAAATATAAAAAACTAGAAAATGAGTATGATTTTGTACTTTGTGAGGGAGTGAGAAAAAGCTTTTTAAATGCAAATATATCTTATGACCTTAACCAAAAAATAGCACAAAATTTCGGCTCCGGCTATATAAATATCATAAGTGCCAAAAACAGTTCTCTTGAAGAGATTGTTGAAAATATGCAAATGGAGAAAAAAAATATAGTTTGTGAAGGGTGTGACCATTTTGCTACATTTATTAACAGGGTTGATGTTGCAATTTATGATGATTTGCTTCATATGCTTAAAAAAGAGAGCGATGTGTATGCGCTAAAAGAGATTCCAGAACTCGATATGTTAAGCATAGAAGATATCATTGAATCAACGGGTGCAAATGTCATAACCACAAAAGAGAACTACCGTACAAGAGTTGTTAAGGGCTTTTTGGTTGCAGATAGTTTGGTAGATAATTTTTTAGATAATGTAAAAGATGGAGATTTGGTAGTCGTTTCGGCTGATCGCTCAGATATAGTTTTAGCACTGCTTGGAACACTCTACTCAAGTTCATACCCAAAAATAAGCGGAATCCTTTTTACATCCGGCTCTAAACTTCATCCAAATATTGCAAAACTTATAGAAGGTATTGAGATTTTTCATCTTGCACTACTAAGCGTAGAGACCTCTTCTTATGATAGCATCAATTTTCTCTCAAAAATATACCCGCGCCTAAGAGTAGATAGCCACAGAAAGATATCTCTTAGTCTTGGACTCTTTAACAACAGTGTTGATATAAGCAGAATAGAGCAAAGGCTTCAGGCGCCTGCTAGTGAGGTTTTGACTCCTATGATGTTTGAGTATAAACTTTTTGAAATGGCAAGACGAAATAAAAGAAGAGTTGTTTTGCCAGAGAGTATGGATGAGAGAGTGCTAAGAGCCGCCGAGATTATTTTAAGAAGAGGGGTTGCAGACATCATCTTTTTGGCAAAAGAAGAGGAGTTTGTGCAGAGATATAGCAAACTTGGGCTTAATTTGAGTGACGCAACTATAGTAGATCATCTAAGTTCACCTCTTATGCAAGAGTTTGTAGAGGTTTTTTATGAGATGAGAAAAGAAAAAGGCTTAACAAGGCAAGCCTCAAAGGATGCAATGATACATGTAAACTATTTTGCTACAATGATGGTTCATCTGGGGTATGCGGACGCTATGGTAAGTGGTGCTATGCACTCGACGGCAGATACTATTCGTCCTGCGCTTCAAATCATAAAAACAAAACCTTCCGTTTCTTTGGTTTCAAGCCTATTTTTTATGTGTTTTAAAACCAAGGTTTTGGTTTATGGCGATTGTGCGATAAATCAAGACCCAAGTGCCGAGGAACTTGCTCAAATAGCCATTAGTTGTGCAGAGAGTGCCTCTTACTTCGGTATAGAACCAAGGGTTGCATTGCTCTCTTACTCTAGCGGAGAGAGCGGAGAAGGAGAGGATGTTGAGAAGGTTAAGAAGGCATTTGAAATTGTAAAACTTAAAAACCCAAATCTTCTTGTAGAAGGTCCTATTCAGTACGATGCAGCCATAAATAAAGATGTCGCAAAGATAAAACTCCCAACTTCAAAAATAGCAGGAGATGCAACGGTTTTTGTTTTTCCGGATTTAAATACGGGTAACAATACTTATAAAGCAGTTCAAAGATCAAGCGATGTCATAGCCATAGGACCTATACTTCAAGGGCTTAGGAAGCCTGTAAACGACTTAAGCAGAGGTGCTTTGGTAGAAGATATAGTAAATACTATAGCCATTACTGCAATTCAAGCAGGAGATATGCATTGAAAATAGCGGTAGTAAACAGTGGGAGTTCGTCTTTAAAATTTAAACTATTTGAAGCAAAAGATGCGCTGGCACACTTTGTTGTTGAAAATATAGGCAAAGCAGATGCAAAAATAATATTTGCCTTTAGAGAAAAAAAGGTTGCAATAAGCAAAATCGTTGCAAATCATTGCGAAGCACTTAAAGAGATAGTTGAACTTTTAAAAGAGTATGAAATTTTGGCAGATTTTTCACATTTGGATGCCATTGGGCATAGAGTAGTGCATGGAGGAGAGGCATTTGTAGATGCAACGGTTATTGATGATGAAGCCATAAAAAAAATAGAGTCGCTTAAACATTTAGACCCGCTTCATAACGAGGCAAATTTAGAAGGTATTTTGCTTGCTTTAAAAATGGCTCCTTTAGTGAAACAAATAGCCGTGTTTGATACCGCATTTCACTCAAAAATGCCAAAAGAAGCTTATTTGTATGCATTAGAGGCTAAGTATTATGAAAACTACGGAATCAGAAGATATGGGTTTCACGGCTCGTCACACTCATATTTGGCTAAAGCTTGTGCAAATGAGTTGCAAAAGGATATAAGAGAGTTAAATATCATAACTCTTCATTTGGGAAACGGTTCAAGCGTATGTGCGGTTCAAGGCGGCGTAAGTATAGATACCTCTATGGGTTTTACTCCTTTAGAAGGAGTTATTATGGGGACAAGATGCGGAGATATAGACGCAGGAGTTGTCTTTTATATGCAAAGGGAGTTGGGGCTTAGCGTTGATGAGACTGATGAAATATTAAATACTCGCTCAGGGCTTTTTGGGTTGTGTGGTACGAATGATGTCAGAGAGATAAGTGCATCCGGTGATGCAAATGCAAAATTGGCGCTTGATATGTTAAGCAGAAGTATTAAAAAATATATAGGCGCATATATGGCATTGCTTGGCAGAGTAGATGCCATAGTGTTTGGCGGCGGCATAGGTGAAAATAGTGCGATTTTACGCAAGATGATTTTTGAAAATATAAATTTTGGAATATTGTTTGATGATGATGCAAATGAAGATAGTAGAAAAATTATCTCTAAAGCAGATAGTAAAATAGATATTATGGTTATAAAAACTGATGAAGAGCAAGAGATAGCTAATGAGTGTTATAAGATTTTAGAGAGTTAAAAAAAGAGGTTTTAAAGGGCTTTGCAGGCAAAAACCTGCAAAAAGAGAGATTATAAAGGTGTTACATTCTCAGCTTGTGGTCCTTTTTGTCCTTCACCGAGTTCAAAAGTTACTTTTTGACCTTCAGTTAAAGAAACGCGTCCCGGACCTTTTCTGTTTACTTGGCGAAAGTGTACGAATACATCTTTACCACCGTTACTTTGTTGAATGAAACCATAACCTTTTTCTTCATTGAACCATTTTACTGATCCGTCTAGCAATTCTGCCATGTTGTACCTCGTTGGATAAAATTCACTTCTTTTGGAAGTGGACTCAAAATATAGGGAGTTGTTTGTCTAGCAGAATATACTATAGATGAACTCGCACTCAAATCTTTCATCAGAGAAATTATAGCCAAATTTACTAAAATCTGTAAAGTTTTTATAAAAATCATCAAAATGCCGATATATTGGGTAACTAATTTAAAGGATCGGTTATGCAAGTTTCATCAAATATGGGTTTAACTCCAAGTGTAGATGTATCCAAAATAAAACCTCTTTATACAGAGAAAATCTCTAAAGAAGATGTTGAGGAGATAAAAGAGCAGCTTGCTCAAAACGCAAATGCTATGGCATTTAATTCTGCTTCGGTTCAAAGCGCTCTAAAGAGAGAGGATGAATTGTTTGCAAAAGAGTATGATGCTTTTCAAAGTTTTTTGAGTGATATAGGGTACAGCGGAAAGCCTATAGCACAACTCTCAAAAGAAGAGGCTGCGGAGCTGGTAAGCGAGGATGGCATTTTTGGTATAAAGCAGACCTCAGAGAGAATAGCAAATTTTGTTATAAACGGTGCGGGCGGAGATGAAGATTTGCTTCGTGCAGGGCGAGAAGGTATGCTTAGAGGGTTTAAAGAAGCTGAAGCAATGTGGGGCGGAGAACTCCCTGAGATTTCACAAGAGACCATGAAAAGAGCTATAGAGATGGTTGATAAGGCTATGTATGATCTTGGCTTTTCAGTTATAGACGAAGAGGTTTAGGTGAAGTTTAAATTAGAAGATGAGTATATAGAGCTATATAAACTCTTAAAAGTTTTAGACTTGGTAGATAGCGGAGCAGAAGCAAAGCTTATCATCGCAGAGGGGCATGTGAGCCGCAACGGCGAGATAGAGCTTAGAAAAAGAGCAAAGATAAGAGGCGGCGATATTGTCAAAGTTGCCGATGCCATAATAGAAGTTGTTTAAAACAAAAAGGAACTCACCAATCCTATAGCTCCGCCGAACACTCCGCCCCATACGACAAGCCATGAGAGATGCTCATTGATGAGGGTGTGAACCATCTCTTTCACCATTTGAGGAGTTAGTTCGTTGAGTCTTGATGTTACAATCTGTTCTATGGAGTTTATCATATCATCGTTTAGTGATGAACTTTGGAGATGTTTGGATAGAGTTGCATTAAAATCATCGCTATTTACTATTTCTATAACGGCAATTTTGATTTTTTGAGAAAATGGCTCACGAAGCCCTTCTAGTAGGCTTGCACCTCCGAACATACCGAGCATTCCGCCAAAAGACGACTCCATTACGCTTTTGCTTAGAGCATCAAATGCTATTGAGAAGTCTGTTTCCTCAACTATGGGTTGCAGGTTTATTTTTTTCTCCTCTTTTTGAAAAAAATTCTCTATCTGCTCTTTAGTGAAAAATTCTCTCATCATCAAATTTTTAATAGCATCTTTAAAAGCTTCAAAGCGAGCAGGAATGACACCTGAGCCATAGAGTAGCGGAACTTTTTCAAAAAGCATATGAATGGCAAGCTGATTTGTGATGGAACCGGATAGTGCAAAAAGCCCTATGGATAGGAGTATATGGCTAAGCATCCCATCAAGGGTAAAAGATATAAGTACAAAAAGCGCAGCAATAGCGTTTGTCAAAGATGTTTTGGATATCAATATAAAACTCCTAAAATGTTTTTAAAAGCAAAATTATACATAAAAGGCTTTATAATAGCATAACTACACTGATTTGGGATTTTTTTATGAAACAAGAGAGTTATGAGTTATTTAAAAGTGCAAATATAGATACAATCTTAGAAGTTTTGGCAAATGAGCTGGCAAATAGAAACGAATCTCCTTTTTGGAAGGATAAAGTAGTTCCTTTTTCCGAGGCAATTTTAAGTGTTTTGGTGCCTTTAAGGGATGCAAATATGCTTTTTGACCCGCAAGGAGAGGCGGTTTTGGAGCTAACTCCTGAACTTTTTTTTGAGTGGAGCGACTTTGTAAGCTTAAAAACACTTGCTTTTACGCTACAAAAATCAAATGAAGCAGGAGTTCTACTTAGAACAAGGTTGAGTGATGAAGTGTGTAAAAGATATGCTCCGTCGGAGCTAAAAATTTTAGGTGCATACCTCTCAAAAAACAGAGTAAATTTGGAGAATGAGTTTTTAGATTTTCCTATTTCTACTTACAATTTGCATCAAGGTGTAAGTAATGTTATCAAATCTCTTCTTTAGAGAAAAAAATTGAACGGATTAATCGAATATTTTATGAAAAACAGCAGGCTTAATTATGCCTTGCTTCTTTTTTTGATTGTAATGGGAGTTCACTCCTATATAAATATCCCAAAAGAGATTTTTCCGGATGCAGAACTTGACCAGATAAATGTAATGGGAACATACAAGGGAGCAAGTGCCGTTGTCATGGATAAGATGGCGGTGCGTGATATTGAAGATGAGTTGAGCAATATAAGCGGCATAGATAAAACGGAGACGACCATTACTCCCGGAGCTTTTGCGATTATTCTTACTCTAAATCAAAATGCCAACAAAGAAGCAGTGCTTGGGCGTATTAAGGATGCTATATCGCTAACAAGACAATATCTTCCATCCGATATGAATGAGCCGACTGCCACTATAGTAGAGAAGGTGCGACCGCTTATAAAATTGGCGATATCCTCAGATGAGCTCTCCATAGGGCAGCTTACTCAAATTGCGCAGGATATAAAGTCAAAAATAGCAAAATTAGACGATATCAGCGAGGTTGTTATTCGCGGAGATTCAAGTGAAGAGGTGCTAATTAGCATAAATTCCGAAGCAGTAACGGCGTATGGGCTCAATCATTCAAGCGTAAAAAATGCCATAGCAAATCTCTCTTATACTTTTCCAATTGGAAATATAGAGCAAAAAGGAAATTTTGCATATGTTTCAACAGCTCACGGTAAGGTAGATGAAGATGAGTATAGGGAAGCTATATTAAATATTGACGATAAATATATAAGGCTTGGAGATATTGCCCAAATCAGCATAGAATACCCTCAAACCGATACTCTCGCAACTTATAACAATAAAAAAACACTCTCTTTGGTTATCTCTAAGGGTGTAAGCGGGGACTCTATAGTTTTGTCAAAAGAGCTAAGAGAGTATGTGGAAAAATTGCAAAGCAACTACAAAGATGTTGTTTTTAATTTTTATGACGACTCCTCCATCCCCGTAAAAAATAGGCTTGATACAATAATTTCAAACCTAATGTTCGGTCTTATTTTGGTATATTTATCAATGCATTTGCTTATTAATTTTAGGATAGCAATTATTGTTACTCTTGGAATTCCGTTCTCATTTCTTATAGGGATAACGGCAATTTACTATTTGGGCTACTCTATAAATGTCGTCTCTCTTTTAGGCGGTCTTATAGTTATAGGGATTGTCGTAGATGATGCTATTGTGGTTAGCGAAAATATACAAAGATATATAGATGAAGGGATGGATAACTACGACGCAGCTCTTCGTGGTGTAAAAGAGATGATGCTTCCCGTAACGCTTGCTACCGTTACTACCGTTGTCGCTTTTTTGCCGATTTTTATGATGCATGGCGAGATAGCGCTTTTTATAGCACTTGTTCCTATCGCAGTTATTATTATCTTGCTTGCTTCACTGCTGGAGAGTTTCTTTTTCTTGCCTCTTCATGCGCAGGAGTTTTTGAAAAAAAATAGCCGCACTTTGAGTTGGGAGCCTTTTCAAAATTTATATGGCAGAACAATAGTATTTTTTTTAAAGTATAAAAAAATATCTCTGTTTCTTTTTTTGATTTTTATCCCGATAGCCACTTTTTACACGGCAAAGTCTATGAAGTTCCAGTTCTTTCCAAATTTTGACGGCAATTATCTATATATCTCCGGAAAGCTTGACATAAACACACCTCTAAAAGATACTTACGAGATTTCAAAAGAGATAGAGGCAAAACTTATGGAGCATGCGGATGAGTTTTCGCTAAAAGCAATCTCATCGGTTGTCGGACATAGAAGAAACCTCTCAGGCGATACTCAAAGAAACAATAGTGTTTTTATGATTACTATGGAGCTTTATGATAGAGAGGCAACAAATTGGGTAGATAAATATGTAAATCCTATTTTAAATTTTAGTTTTGAATTTAATAATCCTCACAATAAAAGGCAAAAACAGACTTTTGAACTCTCGGCACGGGTAAAAGAGATTGTTGAGGTTTACAGAGATAAGTATAGTATGGAAGATTTGGGCGTTATGGAGGATAAGCCGGGGCTTATCAAGAGCGATATCCAGATAAATCTCTCAGGAAGCAACGATGAAGAGCTGCAAACAAGCATACAGAAGTTGGAGAGTGAGATAGCAAAACTTGATAACATTAAAGACTATAGCAACAATATAAAATATGGGAAGATGGAGTATAAAATAAAGATAAACTCCTTTGGAGAGAGTTTAGGGCTTAGTGAAGCTGGCGTGGCAAAGATAGTAAGCGCATATTTTTTGGAGCAAAAACAGGCAACTACTTTTAACGAGAGGGGTGTTATGGAGATAAAGATTAAAGATGTGGCAAAAGATGAAATAGCTGCATTTTTTAATTTTAATATTCCATTAGAAAACGGCAGATTTGTAAGGCTTAGCGAGGTGGCGGATGTTTTAGAGATTATAGACTATGAGAAGATAAATAAACTAAACGGAAATATCATAAAAAGTGTATATGCAAATGTTGATAAGAGAAAAACTACTGCTCAAGAGGTTTTAGAGAGACTAAAGCCATCTATAGAAGAGATAAGAAAAAGCGGCATAGATGTTGCACTTTTGGGTGAAAAAGAGAAGAATGAACAGCTAAAGAGTGATATGAAAACTGCCATACTTCTTGCGCTATTTTTGATTTTTATAACGCTTTTATTTATTTTTCCAAAGGTAAAATATGTGCTTATGGTTATGAGTGTTATTCCTTTATCTATGCTAGGAGCTCTTCTTGGGCATAAACTATTGGGTATTAATCTATCTATGCCTTCTATCATAGGAATGCTCGGGCTTGCAGGAGTAGTCATTAATGACGGTATCATTATGCTTGATTTTTTGAACGGGACGCACAAACTAGATGAGCTTTTGCAAAGAGCAAAACTAAGGCTTCGCCCAATTGTCATAACATCTTTAACAACATTTTTAGGGCTTTTGACTCTGATATTTTATGCTTCGGGACAAGCGGTTATTTTGCAGCCTATTGCTATTTCGCTTGGTTTTGGGTTACTTTGGGGAACGCTTTTAAATCTTATCTATTTGCCTACGCTATATGCAGTGGTAAATAGAGTTTGATTTTTTATATGTCTTAATTTTTATAAGGCACTACGGGCAGTTTCATATACTTTACATAAACCATACCGTTTGTAAGATTGATAACATTATAACCGAGTTTTTGCGATAAAAATGGAGCTAGAAGTTTTGTTCTGCTGCCTGTTCTGCAAATAAGCGCAAAGGGTTTTTTTGTATCAACTGCTTCGTTTAGTTTCTCGAGAAAATCTTTTAAATCGTAATTGCCTTTTTCATCAAAAAGCATAATGGGAATAGCTTTTTTAAGCAAACCGGTCTCTCTCCACTCTCCTGGTGTTCTAATATCGACTATAGGAGTATCCGAAGCAATGAGTTCCAATGATGCTTCTTGTTCATAAACAGAAGCAAACAGCGTCGCCCCCAACACTAAAAATGATATAAAAAACTTTTTCAACATAACTCTCCGCTTTAATTAATAGTATAATTATATCAATAGATAAATAATAGGTGAAAAATGGCATCTCAAAAAGCAATTGACAATGCAAACAGGCTCAAGTATGTAAGAGCACTTGAGCGGTTTCATAAGAGTGTAGTAGGGTATCTCTCAAGCGGTTCTGATGTTACTTTGGATAGCTATAAAAAAAAGATACAAAACAGTCTTAAGCTTCTTGAGAGAGTGCAAGAAGCACAACTTTATAAGGGCGATTTGCAAGACCTCCAAAAACTTGTAAAAAAAATGATAGCTTTTTGTGACTCTGATGATATCGAGAATATAAAGAGCGAGATATTGTATGCTTCAAACCAGTTAGATAAGACAAAAAATGCAAGAAGATATAAAAAAGAGAAATATTCCCAATCAAATTATGATGATTGGGAGTGATGCACTTAGTGCATCTGCTCTTTAATAATGGTATCAAGAAGAATAAATAACTCGTCTGATGCTCTCTCCATATTGTCAAAATTCTTGATGATTTCATCCGCAAATTTAAGAGTATTTGCCTCCGCATTGCCATCAAGCAGTCTGAGGTTTTTGTTTGCTTCCGTATGAAGAAATGCGTGCTGAGCTTCAATCTTACTAAATGAAGGGGTATTTGCAAATCTTCGTTTGCCCTCATTAAGATACCATTCGCCGATTTTACACTCCGTATGTGTGCTTTCTTGAAGCACTTTTTTAAGAGACATAATAGAGTTGTATGCACGGGATTTGTAGAGAATATGGTGTAGCTTCGCAAGCACGACAAAAACACTGTTTTCGATGTTGTACGATGAATTGACGATTTTAGCCGAAATATCGCTTAGCGTTATAAGCGTCTCTTCAAAATCATTGATTTTTTGCGTTGAGCCTTCTACCGTTGATTTCATTTGGTCTGAGCTTGTTTGAATCTCGTTCATATCTTGTTGAAGTGACTTTATAGATACAGAAATCTCGCCTGTTGCTTTATGTGTTCTCTCGGCTAGTTTTCTAACTTCATCGGCAACAACGGCAAATCCTCTTCCGTGTTCACCCGCTCTTGCGGCTTCTATCGCGGCATTAAGCGCTAAGAGGTTTGTCTGGTCCGCAATATCCGTAATGAGCTGGATAACCGATGTGATATCGTTTGCTTGTGTTGTGATTTGTCCTATACTATGGTTGTTAATAGACACCTGTTCGCTTAGGGCATTTAGCTCTCTTACTATATCTGCAATACTCTCTCTAGAGTTCATCGCAAGCTCAGAGGCCTCTTTGTTAGTAGAGGTAATATTTTTGAGATAGCCTATGTTTGTATCAAGGTCGGAGATGATAAGCGAGAGTGATTCAGATACATTGATGCTTTTGACACTTATTTTTGAGTTGAAAATATCTCTTTGCGATTTGCTGTATTGCGATTTCATAAACTCTATACTTGTTCTAACGCTTTCAATGGCTTTTACAAACTCTCCGCTCATTCCGCTTGATGATATTTGATGCGAAAAATCACCCCTTGATGCATCCGTTACGGTTTTATTTATTTCGTTTATCAAATCTTCGGTATGTCTTATAAGGTTTGAGAGTTCTCTACCCATAATCCCAAGCTCGGTGTTGTCGTTTTGAGCATTTGTTTTATGGCTAAAGTCGCCTTTTGCAACATAGCCGATAATGGAAGTAAAGTTATTGATACCGGATGTAATGGATTTTCTGATAATAGTTGCAAAAACAAGTACTATAACGCCTACTATAACGCCTGCAATCAGTGCTAAGTATTTGAAAAAGTTTATCTCTTTTCCAAGTGTGGCAGAGTCACTAGATAGCTCTTTTGATTTGAGCTCGACTACTTTTTTAAAAGAGTCTCTTGAAGCGTTTGCAAAGGGAGTTAACTCTTTTGAGTAAGTTGCGTAGATGGCATCTTTGTTTGCTTTTATGCTCTCAGGAGACAAGGAACGCATCATTTTGTATGAATTGTTTAAAAATAGCATTGTAGAGGTTTTTGCTTCTTTTAAAACCCCAAGAGATTCTGTATCCTCTATAAGTTTTTCAATCTCATTA
>JAUPKZ010000007.1 GCA_030837195.1 Campylobacterota bacterium | reverse complement strand
GCAAAAAACTTTCCTCTAAAAGCCCTTTTTGCAAAGGTAAATACAGAAAATGAACAACACTTAGGCAGTAGGTTTGGGATAAGAAGTATCCCGACGATTATAGTGTTTAAAGGCGCTAAAGAAGTTCACAGAATTTCAGGCGCACTCGATGAGGAAAGCCTAAATAGACTAGTTACACAGTTTGTGTAACTATTTTATATATGAACAGCAGTAATCCGTTACTGTTTTGATTTTAAGATCAAACGACGAGTTAGCAGGCACACTGAAAGTTTCAGGTGTATGAAGTGTTTTCCACTCTTCATTTGGAAGTCTAATATCAAGCTCTCCGCTCATTATTTCCATAATTTCGGCTTCATTTGTACCAAATGTATAATCTCCGGGCATCATAATACCAAGAGTTTTTTTCGTACCGTCCGCAAATTCTACCGTTCTGCTTGTAACTTTTCCCTCATAGTAGATATTTGCTTTTTTTACTACCGTAACATTTTCAAATTTTGACATCTCATTTTCCTTAATTTTATTTCATAAGCATATATTTTTGGAATTATACCCTATTCCCAGTCAAGCAATCTTCTTTGACCCTCTAACTGTCTTATATGCGTAACATCCTGAGAAACCTCTATAACGCCTTTGTAGTTGCCCTCGTCATCTCTAATAGCAAAGTAGCGGATATGAATGAACTTGCCTTTAAAAGTTATCCAAAACTCTGCCTCGTCTTTGCGACCTGCTTTAAACTCTCGCAAAATCATTAAAACCTGATCTACAGACTTTGGCGGGTGACAAAATTTCACCTCTCTGCCGATGATTCCCGCACTTCTTGGAAATACTCTCTCATCTCCACGGTTATAAAAAATAACAATATCATTTTCATCAACATAAGTAATATCTACAGGCATAAACTTTAAAAGCCAGTTAATCTGTTCCGGAAGCATATATCCTTCATCAAGTTTGATTCTGTTATCAAGCGAAAATGGAAGTTTTCTTTTTTGTTTATCTTGAGACGGATGTATATATTCACCTTCAACATGTGGAGGATAAGCAGCAGGAGGCGTATCAAACATCCAGCCTATCTCCTCATCACCTGCTCTCATCTCTTTCCAATCCTCTTCATCAAGCATATTCATAGCATTTGGCAAAAGTCTTCCCTCTTCAACCTGCATAATATGTTCTAAACTTCCAAAAACTCTCTGTAGCTGCTGCATCAAAGCAGACATATTTTTCTCTTGGGCCAAAGCTCTTGCTGTTTTTATCTCAGCTCGTATGTCATCGTGAAACGCCCACATATTTTGTGACGGGCTTGTCCAGCCATACTTTTCCAAATATGGAAAAAGCTGATTCTCTTTTCTTGCAAAATGCTTCTCAACAAGACAAAGTTTTTTAAATTTATCTTCAAACTCTTCAAAATTGTCAACTATATTAATACTGCTAATGCTTGCTATTAAGCCTCTCATTAGCATATTTTCTTCCAAATAGACCCTAACAGGGTGACCATCCGGCAAATTGAAATACGGATTCATATTTTTCCTTCTTAATGTTATACTCTATTATTATCAAATTATACTGTTTTCTAAATTTTACTCTTTGATTTGAGGCAAGATTAAAACTATTGCAACTTAAGCCTGATTCTTTGCGAGTGGGTTATTGCAACGGCAATAGCGTCTGTTATATCTAGCGGTTTTATCTCTTTTTTTATATTTAAAAGCATCTTTACCATAAATGCTACCTGCTCTTTTGTCGCTTTGCCGTTTCCGGTTAGCGCCTGTTTTACCTGAAGTGCGGTATATTCACTAAATTGCCCAAACTGCTGTAAAAGCATAAGCATAATTGCGCCGCGAAATTGTGCAAGTTTTATGGTTGTTTTTGGATTGTGCGCATAAAAAATATCTTCCAATGCTACTTCATCTATTTTATGTGTTTTAAATATATTCTCAAAAGCTTCTATCATTTGAGGAATTTGAAACTGTAAATCTTCTGCTTTTATTTTTATAAGTCCGGCTTCAATAAGTGCAATTTTTCCCTTCTCTAAAGAGATAAGAGCATAGCCCATTTTTCTCGTCCCCGGATCTATTCCTAAAATAATCATCTTAACCCTGTTTTGATAAAATTTACTTTTATAATTGTACTATTCACATAATTAAAAATGAGTTATTCACAGTTATTTTAACTATATTTATGGAAATAGTAGTTATTATTCACATATAAATTTAAAAGGTTGCTTTGTGAATATCGGACAAAAAATTTTACATCTATTAAAAGAAGAAATTTCGGAGATTGAATATAACAGATATATTAAACATCTTATTTATGATGTAAAAAAATCAACTTCTACTAATGCTATATATTACGCTCCAAACAATCTTGTTTTAAACTGGATAAAAAACAGATACAGTGCAAAAATAAAACATCTTTTTGAAGTATATGAATCATTAAGCGTAGATGTAAAAATTTTATTAAAAAACCAAACCGACACTAAAAAAATAGAAGAAAAAAAAGAACAAAAGCCGCAACAACACTCACTTTTAAATCCATCTCATACTTTTGAAAACTTTATGGTAGGCGGTTCAAATCAGTTTGCATATGCAACCGTAAAGAGCGTTAGTGAAAAACCCGGTATTCTTTATAATCCTGTTTTTATTTATGGAGGTGTGGGACTTGGAAAAACACATCTTATGCAAGCAGCCGGAAATATATTGCAAAATCAAGGAAAAATAGTTGTCTATACTACCGTTGAGCAGTTTTTAAACGATTTTATAAGACATGTAAGAAATAAAACTATGGAGCGATTTCAAGAAAAATACCGTAAATGTGATGTTCTTCTTATTGACGATATACAATTTTTAAGCAATAAAGAGACTATTCAAGAAGAGTTTTTTCATACTTTTGAAGCACTAAAAGGCGCAGGAAAACAGATTATTTTAACGGCGGACAAACATCCTAAAAAGATAGCAGGACTTGAAAAAAGACTTCAAAGCCGCTTTGAACATGGGCTTGTCGCAGATATTCAACCGCCTGAACTTGAAACTAAAATAGCCATTATTAAAAACAAGTGTGAAATAAATAAAGTAACACTATCAAAAGATATTATTCACTATATAGCAACCGTTATTGAGAGCAATGTTCGTGAAATTGAAGGTATTTTATCTAAACTTCACGCCTTTTCACAACTTATGCATGTTGACATAGATCTTCAATTTACAAAAAATGTTTTAAAAGATCAGCTTAGAGAAAATCGTGCAAATCTTACTTTAGACATAATAGTCCAAAATGTTGCAAAAGACCTTAATGTAAAACCTAGTGAAATTAGATCAAAAAGCAGAAATAAAAACCTAGTTTATGCAAGAAGAATAGCAATTTATCTTTGCCGTGAACTAACTCAAAATACAATGCCGCAACTTGCTCAATATTTTGGAATGCAAGACCATACGGCAATAAGCCACACGCTTAAAAAGATAAACGAATTAATACAAAATGATGAAAATTTTAAAGTAAAAATCGAAGAATTAACAAACAAAATTACATCTTCTACATAAAAAAAGATATAATTACTAAAGTGAATATAAGTGAATGAATTTTGTAATGTTTAAGCAACTGCAAAACTCCAAATATAGGACAAAAAGTGTATTATTCACATATTCACTTACACCTACTACTAATACTAAAATTTTATAAATAAATAGGAGTTTGCTATGAAAATAAAAGTGCAAAAATCAACAATAGAAAATATGCTTGTAAATACTCAACCGTTTTTAGAAAAAAAAGATACTTCTCAAATTACATCACATATTCTCATAAACGCATCAAACTCTATTTTAACTATTAAATCTACTGATTATGAAATAGGTCTTATTGTATCTACACAAAAAGTAAATATTATTGATGATGGAAGTACAACTGCAAACGGTAAAAAATTACTTGATATAGTTAGAATTTTAAAAGATGGAGACATTGACTTAGAATTAAAAAATGATATGTTACATATATCTCAATCTCACTCACACTTTAAACTGCCGACATTCTCATATATTGATTTTCCAAAATTTCCTACTTATGAAAATAAACCTCGTATATTGATAAATTCTCACTCTTTAATTGATTCATTAAAAAAAATAACACCTTCTATTGACAATAACAATCCAAAATTTGAATTAAACGGTGCTCTTATAGATATAAAAGAGAACAGTATAAATTTTGTCTCTACCGATACAAGAAGACTAGCAGTGGTAAATATTGAAAATCAAACAAATAGTCCATTGTCAATTATTATCCCTAAAAAAGCAATTATAGAGATACAAAAACTATTTTTTGATGATATTGAGTTATATTACGATGAGACAAATCTTATTATTCATTCAAAAGAATATACTTTTTTTACAAAACTTATAAACGGAAAATTTCCTGAATATACAAGAATTATTCCAAAAGAGATAAAAAAAAGCTTAACATTACCAAAAGCAATTATGATAGAGTCGATTAAGCAAATAACTACAATATCAAGTGATGTAAAAATTACCTTTTTAAATGATTTAATTATTTTTGAATCATTAAGTGATGACAATATAGAAGCAAAAACTGAGATCAAATTTCCGACAGAATTTAATGAAGCATTTGTTATAGCAATTAACAGTAGATATCTACTTGATTTTTTAAATAATATAAATAACTCTGAGTTTAATATAGGCTTAAATGAAAGTAATTTACCGTTTATCTTAAACGAAAATAATTTTAAAACAGTTGTAATGCCGATAGTTATTTAATTTGTAAAATATATCGCTGTTACTCGTAAAACTTCTTTTTAGAATAAATTAGATAAAATATCCCAATTATGTTATATTTGGAGTATTAAATGCAAGAAAATTACGGTGCTAGTAATATTAAAGTCTTAAAAGGACTAGAAGCAGTTCGTAAAAGACCTGGTATGTATATCGGCGACACCGGTCATCGTGGATTACACCATTTAGTTTATGAAGTCATAGATAACTCTATTGATGAGGCTATGGCCGGGCATTGTGATACAATAAATGTGACTCTTACAAAAAATGGAACTTGTAAAGTAACCGATAACGGACGCGGTATTCCCACAGATATGCATCCTACTGAAGGAATGAGCGCTGCTACGGTTGTTTTAACAGTTTTACATGCCGGCGGTAAATTTGATAAAGATACTTATAAAGTTTCAGGCGGGCTTCATGGAGTAGGTGTTTCTGTTGTAAATGCTTTATCGTCAGACCTTAAAATGACGATTCATAGAAACGGTGAAATATATGAACAAGATTTTAAAAAAGGTATTCCTCAAGAAGTTTTAAAAGTAATAGGTACTACTAAAAAAACAGGTACTACTATAGAATTTTCACCTGATCCTAGTATTTTTACAGAAACAATAACTTTTGAATATGAATATTTAGCTAGAAGATTTAAAGAATTAGCATACTTAAACCCTTTCATCACGATTATTTTTAAAGACGAGAGAGCAAACCTTTCACAAACATACCATTTTGAAGGTGGTATAGCGCAGTATGTAAATGATTTAAATAAAAAACAAGAAGTTGCTAAAGTTTTTGAGTTCAGTTCAAAAATAGAAGATATAGAGTTTGATATAGCACTTATGTATAATGATAGCTATGATGAAAAGGTTTATTCATTTGTAAACAATATTCGTACTCCAAACGGCGGAACACATGAAGCAGGCTTTCGTGCAGCACTTACTCGTGTTATATCAAATTATATTACTCAAAACGGAGCAGCAAAAGAAAAAGATGTAAAAATAAGCGGTGAAGATACTAGTGAAGGTTTAATTGCCATTGTATCCGCACGCGTTCCTGAGCCTCAATTTGAAGGACAAACAAAAGGAAAACTAGGAAATACTTATGTAAGACCGCTCATTCAAAAACAAGCATATGAGATACTTTCAAAATATTTTGAAGAAAATCCTATTGAAGCAAAAGCTATTATGGCAAAGTCATTAATGGCTGCTCGCGGTCGTGAAGCTGCAAAAAAAGCAAGAGAATTAACACGAAGAAAAGACTCTATGAGTGTAGGAACATTACCGGGAAAACTTGCGGATTGCCAAAGTAAAGACGCTTCTATTTGTGAACTTTATCTGGTAGAAGGGGATTCTGCAGGTGGTTCGGCAAAAATGGGCAGAGATAGAGTATTTCAAGCAATTTTACCTCTTAAAGGTAAGATTTTAAATGTTGAAAAAGCAAGACTTGATAAAATCTTAAAATCTGAAGAGATTACAAATATGATAACCGCTATGGGATGTGGTATAGGTGATGAGTATAATGAAGAAAAACTTCGTTACCATAAAATCATTATTATGACAGATGCCGATGTTGACGGAAGTCATATTCAAACACTATTACTAACATTTTTCTTTAGACATTTTAGAAGTGTTATAGAAAAAGGGTATCTATATTTAGCACAACCACCTTTATACCGCTATAAAAAAGGTAAAAAAGAGATATATTTTAAAGATGACCGTGCTATGAACGATTATTTAATAGAAAATGGAATGGAGTCGCTAAATATTGATAGTGTAGGTCATAATGACCTTATATCTTACTTTAAAATGGTAGATCACTATAGAGGCTCATTAGAAGCATTAGAGAGAAGATATGCCCTTGTAGATCTTATCCGCTACTTTATAGAAAATCCGGATCTAATAGGTCTTGATATAAAATCTATGTATGAAAAAGTTGAAGAGTTTTTAATTAGTACTCAAAATAATATTTTAACAAAATCAATTTCACAAGATTCTATTCATCTTTTTGTACAAACAAAAAGCGGTATGGAAGAGCTACTTATAAATGATGAACTTTTTGCGGCTCCTCATTTTAATGAAGCAAGTTTTGTATATAGAAAAATTACAGAGTGGAACTTAAACTTTGAAAAAGATATATTGCAAGTACTTGAAGATATAATTGATTATGCAAAAAAAGGTGCATATATTCAACGCTATAAAGGTCTTGGAGAGATGAACCCTGAACAGCTTTGGGAAACAACTATGACTCCTGAAAATCGCGTATTACTTCAAGTAACAATTGAAGATGCAGAACTTGCAAGCGATACATTTACACTATTTATGGGTGATGATGTAGAACCTCGCCGTAACTATATAGAAACTCACGCAAAAGATGTTAAACATTTAGATGTTTAACAGAGAATTATTTTTATAAAATGCTACTTTCACAAATAAAAGAGAGAGAATATAGGTTTAGACTGGCACTAAGAATGGTGCTTCCGATTTTCGCTCTTTTTATAGCACTTATATTTCACTCTTTTGTTTTTAGTAAAGAGAGTATTGATTTTTCTTTTTATATAGAATCGCTTTTAATTTTTATTTTTAGCACATATTTTATTTTTTACCTTATTTATAAAGGTTTTGATACTAAAATAACCGATAATGTCTCAAAGGCATTTACTAGAGAATATGTATATAAATATCTTAATAAAGAGATAAAAAGCTTTAAAGAATATACATTTTTACTTATAAGTGTTGATAACTTAAATGATATAAACAATAGATACGGAATGAGTAACGGAGATAAAATTCTCTTTGAAATAGTAGTATGGATAAATGATTATTTAAAATCAAAAAATATAGTAAATGTTCCTATAGGTCATATAAGCGGAAGTAATTTTATTATCGGGTTAGAGGGAAATAAAACGAAATATAAGTCCGTTTTAGAGTTGATGTGTTTAAAAAGCGAAGATATACAGATAAATAATATAGAGATACAATTATCAGGTGCTATAAACGATACTACTTTTTCGGACAATCTTGATTATATTATAGAAAATCTTTTTGAACTGCAAAATCAAAACAGAGAATCAAAAATTGCTATCAACAGTGAAGAAAATATAGACCCTACTGAACTAGAATATGATGTTATAAACGCTCTTAAAAGAAAAGATTTGGTGTTATTAACACAAAATGTGTATAAGGGGGAAGCTATTGTATTTAGAGAGTGTTTTATAAAGCTAAAAACACTTAATAATAAAATTTTACATCAAAAAAACTATATGAAAGTTTTAGATAAATTGGGGTTAATGGATGATTATAATATAGTTGCATTAGAAAAAATTATACAAATATGTAAAAAAAGTGATGACGGTAAATATGCTCTCTCTTTATCTCCAACATCATTAAGAAATCCATTTTTTCTCATAAAAATAAAAGAGCTTTTTTATAAAAACGAGAGTGTAAAAAATAGAATTATACTTATTTTAAATGAGAATGAATATTACCCGAGAATAGATAGATATAGCTCTATACTTGAACAGTTAAAAAGTTTTGGAATTATGATAGCACTAGATAGGTTAGGTTCAATTCATACTACATTTTTGTATTTAAGAGATTTAAACATAGACATAGTAAGGTTGGGTTCATTTTATACAAAAGATAAAAATCCATCAAAATATAAAAATATAATCAACGGGTTTTGTACGATGGCACATGATAAGGGCATTAAAATCTGGGCTAAAATGGTTGAGGATGAAGAGATAAATACTCTTTTAAAAGAGTTAAATATTGATTACTTGCAAGGTAAATATTTAGCACCTATAGAAAAATTTGAGGAGTAAGTATGAAATATGGTGAGAAAATTGTTAATGAATTTGACATAGAAAAAGATTTGGAAATTTGGCCAAATGAACATAAAAGAGATTATCTTATAAAAATGACTCTTCCTGAATTCTCTTGTCTTTGTCCTAGAAGCGGATATCCTGATTATGCAACTATATATCTTGAATATACACCAGATGAGTGGGTAGTAGAATTAAAAGCTATAAAACTTTATATTAACTCTTTTAGAGATAGATATATATCGCATGAAAACGGTGCAAATGAGATATATAGTGTTTTGGAGAGAAAATTAAAACCAAAATATATGAAAATAGTAGCCGATTATAACCCAAGGGGAAATGTTCATACCGTTATAGAAATAGATAGTTCAAAAATATCTTGCTAGTAAAATATTATTTGGTCGCTATATTTTTTATAGGGCTTTTTTTCTTTATTTTTACGCTTGTTAGATTTAAGAGAATTTTGAAATAAGATAATTTTTTAGCCAAAGAATAGCATCTTCTTTATCTTTAAAAATAGAGTGCATTTGCGCTTCATAAGCATCGTCTAAAATAGTTTTGAACTGTGTTGAAGGGCTGAGTCCGAGATTGATAAGATCTTTACCTATAAGTAGTGGCGGAAGTTTTTTATCTAAGATAGATAACTCTTTGGCTCTTTTATATACTGTTTCATAAATTATGTTTTTTTGAGGATAGATAGCTTTGTAAAGTAAGAGCAACTTATCTATATTTACTTTTGCGGCGAGCTTATAGAGTTTATAGTCACTATCTGTGTTCTCTACTTCACTCCACAGCTCTACAAGTTTTAGAGCGCTCTCTAGCAACTCTTTTTCATCTGTAAGCTTTCTTAAAAAAACTTCACACCCTTTTGTATTTTTGTCATAGCACAGTGCTGCTAACATCAAAACTAACTTCGTTTGTTTGTTAGCTATATTCTCTTTTACCAATGCATCTGTAATAGTTGTATTTGTTATATATATATCGGTTTTAAGTTCTCTTAGTATATCAAGACCGATAGAGGGCTTTTTGGAATTAAGCACTATTTTTTTTATTTCTTCAAAAACCCTTTCTTTCGCAAGCTCATCTAAGAGATGCTGCTCTACCATTTGGCTGCATAAACAAAAAAGCTCTTTATCTATTTTAAGCTCATATACGGCACAAAATCTAGCCGCTCTTAGAACTCTTAAGGGGTCCTCTATAAAACTTTTTGGATTGACTGCTTTTAATATTTTCTGTTTTAAATCATCAATGCCGCCAA
This sequence comes from Campylobacterota bacterium, assembly GCA_030837195.1. Lineage (GTDB taxonomy): Bacteria > Campylobacterota > Campylobacteria > Campylobacterales > Sulfurimonadaceae > Sulfurimonas. The sequence continues at coordinate 16,353 of JAUPKZ010000007.1, read as the reverse complement.
ACGGGTCGAGCAGTTTTTTTTCACTGATATCGTATCCTATGGTATTGATGGTAAAATCTCTTCTTGATGCAGCGGTTTTAAAGTCTAGCGAGGAGTCTATTGTTATACTAAATCCTCTGTGTCCTGCTTCTATTTTATTTTCTTTGCGGGGAAGTGAAAAATCAAGCTCAAAATCTTGGTAACGAAGTTTTGCAACACCAAAACTTGCTCCGACAAAATTTATTTTTCCAAATTGATTTAAAATATTCTCTAGTTCTTTTAAAGATGAAAGATTATAGAGTTCGATATCTATATCTTTGGAGTTGATGCCCAAAAGAGTATTTCTTATAAACCCGCCGACAATAATCGGTTTTATAGCATGGCTCTGCAAGGCTGTAAAAATCGGTTCTAACACATTAGGATATCTTATCATATGCTATTATAACACCTCTTTTACTTATATATAACATTAATTTGGGTATAATCGCGAAAATTTTTATCGGTATAACTAGATTATACATTAAGGAAGCCTTGTGCAAAAAATTAGAAATATAGCAGTTATTGCCCATGTTGACCATGGAAAAACTACACTTGTAGATGGACTATTGGAACAATCTGGAACATTCGGTTCTCATGAGCATCATGATGAAAGAGCAATGGATAGCAACGATTTAGAGAGAGAAAGAGGTATAACCATCTTATCTAAAAATACAGCTATTCGCTACAAAGATTATAAGATAAACATCATAGACACTCCGGGTCACGCAGACTTTGGCGGAGAGGTTGAACGCGTTTTAAAAATGGTTGACGGTGTTTTAGTTTTAGTCGATGCCTATGAAGGTGTTATGCCTCAAACAAAGTTTGTTGTTAAAAAGATGTTGGCTTTAGGTAAAAAACCTATCGTTGTTATCAATAAAATCGACAAGCCTTCTGCAGAGCCAGATCGCGTCGTAGATGAGATGTTTGACCTTTTTGTTGCAATGGGTGCAACTGAGGATCAGTTGGATTTCCCTATCATTTATGCAGCTGCAAGAGACGGTATAGCAAAACTTGACATGAGTGAGCCTGATGGAAATTTTGAGTGTATTTTTGAGACAATCTTAAATAAAATACCTGAGCCTGAAGGTGATAGAGAAAATCATACACAAGCACAAGTTTTCACTCTTGACTATGATAACTATGTAGGAAAAATCGGTATTTCCCGTATATTTAACGGTGTGATTAGAAAAGGTGACAATGTTATGTTGGCTAAGGCTGACGGTGAACTTGTTAAGGGTCGTATCACAAAACTTATAGGCTTTCTTGGACTTAATCGTATGGAGATAAATGAAGCTGAAGCGGGAGATATTGTTGCTTTTGCCGGTCTAGAGACTGTTGATGTAGGAGATACTATCTGTGACCCTCTTAACCCTATGCCGCTTGATCCTATGCACATCGAAGAGCCTACGCTTACGGTTGTTTTTTCAGTAAACGACTCTCCGCTTGCAGGTCAAGAGGGTAAGCATGTTACTTCAAATAAACTAAAAGATAGACTTGAGTCAGAAATGACGACGAATGTTGCTATGAAACTTGAGGTTGTAGGTGAGGGTAAGTTTAAAGTAAGCGGTCGTGGCGAATTACAGATTACGATTTTAGCAGAAAATATGCGCCGTGAAAACTATGAGTTCGGTATAAGCCGTCCGGAAGTTATCACAAAAGAGATTGAAGGTGTGAAGTGTGAGCCGTTTGAGCACCTTGTAATCGATGTTCCTGAAGAGTTAAGCGGTACCGTTATTGAGAGACTCGGAAAAAGAAAAGCTGAGATGAAATCAATGGTTCCGATGGGGCAAGGGTACCAGAGAATAGAGTTTGAGATTCCTGCTCGTGCGCTTATAGGTTTTAGAGGGCAGTTTTTAACTGATACTAAAGGCGAGGGTGTAATGAATCACTCGTTTTTAGAGTTCCGTCCATATAGCGGAAGTGTTGAGTCAAGAAGCTACGGTGCACTAATCTCTATGGAAAATGGGGATACACTCGCATATTCACTATTTAGTATTCAGGATCGCGGTGTACTCTTCATCGGACCTCAAACTAAAGTTTATGAGGGTATGATTATTGGGGAGCATTCAAGATCAAATGACCTTGTGGTAAACCCGATAAAAGGAAAAGCGCAGTCAAATGTCCGTTCAAGCGGTGCAGATGAAGCAATAAAACTTATTCCGCCTCGCGATATGTCGTTAGAGCGTGCGTTAGAGTGGATTGAGGATGATGAACTTTTAGAAGTTACTCCGCAAAATGTTCGTATCCGCAAGAAATATCTAACAGAGAGTGAAAGAAAAAGATATACTCGCAATAACTAATAAAAAGCGCCTTGTGGCGTTTTTTATTACACCTAAATTTTTAATCAGCAATATATTTATGTTATACTTATGACAACTAAAAAAAGGATTAGTTATGGATCAGTTTTTATATCTATTCTCCTTGCTTATCATTGGTGCGCTTGCTCTAATGTTTTATAGAAATAATAGTTTTAAGTTAATGATTCTTACTCTTTTAATCGGAGTTTATATTATCTATTCACATAAAACGGGAGAGACTATAACCGGTTTTAAAAATGAGATGATAGAATCAATCGATAGTTCTGCAAAAGACTTCACTAAAGAAGTGCGTTCCGGTCAAGATGCAAGATCAAAACAAGAGGTTAACAAATAACCTCTTTTGATTTTTTAAAACCTTTTAGTGTAGTTATGGCAGTATGGCTTTGAGCCTTTTTTGTCATAGTAGTTTTGATGGTACTCTTCTGCTTTGTAAAATTCTTGTTGCGGTAAAATTTTTGTAGCAATTTTATAACCGTTTTTTTCTAATATGGCTATAAGTTTTTGGACAGTCTTTTTTTCATCTTCATTTTTTATAAAAACTGCACTGAGGTATTGTTCGCCTATGTCAGGACCCTGCCCGTTTATCTGAGTCGGATCGTGAATCTCAAAAAATATTTTAGCTAACTCTTCATATGTTATTTTTGAACTATCATAAAGAACTTCTACTGTTTCTAAGTGACCTGTTTTTGAGTAAACTACATCATGATAAGTCGGGTTTTTGGTATGTCCTCCCATAAATCCGCTATTTACCTCTTTTACGCCATCAAGTTTTTGCAAGTAGTATTCTACGCCCCAAAAACATCCGCCGGCAAAATATGCCTTTTTATACTCTTTTAGAATTGCTTCGTTTTGTTTTATAAAATCAAGCGAAATGGAGTTTACACAATGTCTTGTATTTTTTGGTGTAAAGCCCTCGCCTAAAAATATATGTCCCAAATGTGCTTCACATGTTGCACATACTATCTCTATGCGCCTTCCATCCGCATCTGGCACTTTTTTTACCGCTCCATCTATGGCATCATCAAAGCTAGGCCATCCGCTGTAAGAATTAAACTTATCCTTTGATCTATAAAGAGGAGTTTGGCATATTTTGCACACATAAGTACCATCTGCTTTTTCATTTGTATATTTTCCAAAAAATGGTCTTTCCGTGCCTTTATGCAAAAGTACATATCTCTCTTCTTCACTCAATTGCTCAATTTTTTTTGTCCATGGTTTTAGCTCTATTGCATTCATTATCGTAACTATCAGTATGAAAAGTAAAAATATTTTCAATACCATTTCCTTTTTTTGGCTAATTATAAAAGATATATTTGTATTAAAATATAGAATATTTTTTATAAATATCATAGTAAAGCTATTTTAAAGAAGTGACAAAATATTGACTTTTTTTATATTAAAAAAATATTCATAAGGATATAATCATAAACTGAAATTTTAGGAGAAGAGATGAAGAGAAAAAAGATATACAATCCTGAATCAAATGAAAATGTAAACGATAGAAAAATATTCGGAGGCAATCCGACGGGTATATTTGAACTCAATGATATTAAATACCAGTGGGCATACAATCTTTGGGAAATGATGTTAAACAATACATGGTTTCCAAAAGAAGTAGATATGACACGCGATGTAAGTGACTACAAACATATAACAGATGTAGAAAAAGCGGCATATGATAAAGCCCTATCACAGCTTATTTTTATGGATTCGCTTCAAACAAACAATATTATAGATAATATCAACCCTTATGTTACGGCTCCTGAAATCAATCTTATTTTGGTGCGCCAATCTTATGAAGAGGCTCTTCACTCGCAAAGTTACGCGGTTATGGTTGATAGCATTTCGGCTAACTCCAAAGAAATATATGACTTGTGGCGTAGAGATATGATGCTAAAGAGCAAAAATGATGCTATTGCAAGGGTTTATGAAGAGCTTGCAAAGAATCCTACCGAGACAAATTTTGTAAAAGCATGTTTTGCAAATCAGATTTTGGAAGGTATCTATTTTTACAGTGGATTTGCTTACATATATACGCTCGCTAGAAGCGGAAAAATGTTGGGAAGTGCGCAAATGATTCGTTTTATTCAAAGGGATGAAGTAACTCACTTAGTGCTTTTCCAAAATCTCATCAACTCTCTAAGAAAAGAGAGACCCGATCTCTTTACCGAGCAGCTTAAAAATGAAGTTATAGAGATGTTTAGGGAGGCGGTAAGACTTGAATCGGATTGGGGAAGGTATATAACAGGTGGGCAGGTTTTAGGTTTAACAGATGCTATTATTGAACAGTATATACAGTATTTGGCCGACGATAGACTAACAAGTGTCGGATTTGCAAAGTTATATAATGTTTCCAACCCGATAAAATGGGTTGATGATTTTTCAAAATTTAATGATCAAAAGACAAACTTTTTTGAAGGAACGGTTGCAAACTATTCAAAGGGAAGCCTAAGTTTTGATGATGACTTTTAGGGAGTAATATGAATAGAATATTGATAATTTTGCTCTTTTTTGTAAATATATCTTTTGCAAAAGAGTATAAAGCTGTTTTTGACTGCTCTTCAAGAGATATGGGCTATGTAGCAAGCCGTATGTTTTTAGTGGAGAGAACTATGGATATGATGAAAAAAGATGGTGCAGATGTAAAATTTGCTATAACTATTCATGGAGGATGCTCGCCTATAACATCAAAAAACTATGACGAGATAGTAAAGCAAGAGGATTTAGAGAGTGCAAAACAAGCGCAAGAACAGCTAAAAAAACTCTCTACTTTGGGCGTTGATGTTGTTGTTTGTGAGATTAGCCTAAATGCAAATACCATAGATAAAAGTGATGTTATAGAAGAGGCAAAAATATCTAAAAATAGTTTTATAGAGACTATTGCTTATCAAAATAGCGGTTATGCTCTAATGCTTTTTGAGTAGTAAATAAGATATAATAATCCGAAAATATTATATGGAAAAAATGATAAAACAAGATACTTATCAAGATTATAAGCTTTGCTCACTGCTTTTTGATAGCGTTATAGCAGATCATCAAAAAAATTTAGATACTTTGTTGTCATTGGTGGCTAAGTGCCCAAAAAAATCTGTTATTGTAGCTCCTGAGGTTTGTTTAAGCGGTTTTGATTATGAAAATTATGATAGTGCATTGGATATTGCACTGCTTGCTACTGAAAAATTAAAAGAGGCTTCGGAAGATAAAATTATTATAACAACTATGCTTGAGAGAAACGGTAATAAAATTTTTAATTTTGCTAAGATTTTTTATAACGGTGAGGTGGTCTATCAAAGAGCCAAAGCAAAACTGTTTCGCTTTGGAAATGAGCATAAGTATATGTCCGAGGGAAGTGTAGAAGATATAAAAATCGTGGAAGTTGGCGGCATCAAAATAGGCATACTTGTCTGTTTTGAGCTTAGATTTAAAGATTTTTGGCAAAAACTAGAGGGGTGTGATATTATAGCTATTCCGTCATGGTGGGGAGTTTTAAGAAGCGAGCATTTTAGAGTCTTAACTCAAGCTTTAGCTATAATAAATCAGTGTTATGTGGTGGCAAGCGATTCGTTAAATGAGAACTGTACTAAACTAAGTGGCATTATAAGACCTCACGGGTTAGATGAGAGAAATATGGATAGAGCTATTTTGGAGATTGAGTATAATGTTCGTGAAATAGAGTCTATGAGAAGATATATGGATGTAGGTATTGGATAGAATTACTGCAACAAGAACTGCCAAGTTGGCAGAAGAGTGCCATAGAAAATTTCCACTATTAGATAGTGTAAAAAATGCCATAGCCAAAACAAGCAGAGAGGAGTTTGTGCCTGCCGGTTTTAGACACAATGCCTATAAACTTGATGCACTTCCTATGGGCTCATCGCAGTGGATAAGCTCTCCTTTAACCGTTGCAAAGATGACGCACTATTTAGAGCCGAAAAAAGATGATAGAGTTTTGGAGATAGGTTGCGGTAGCGGTTATCAAGCAGCTGTTTTATCGCATCTTTTTCGTGGAGTTTTTACCATTGAGAGGATAGAGTCTCTTATGCTAGAAGCAAAAGCCCGCTTTAGAAAATTAAATCTTACAAACATAAATACAAAGATAGACGATGGACAAAACGGCTGGGCACAATATGCTCCGTTTGAGAGAATTTTATTTTCGGCAACCGCAAAAGAGATACCGCAAAAGATTTTTGATCAGCTTAGTGATGGAGGAGTTTTGGTTGCTCCTATGCAGGTTGGCCTAAAGCAGGTTATAACGCGTTTTAGAAAAGTAGGCACTATGCTCCAAAAAGAAGAGCTTGAAGAGTGCGAATTTGTTCCCATAGTAAACGGGACACAAAAGTAAGATTTAAAGAAGCTCAAACGCCGCTTTAATTTTATAGCTAAGCGGTTTTAATTGGTTAATGTTTTCGTAATTTGCTTGTTTGTATGCAAGGTTTATCTCTTTAAAATATTGTTTGTAATGTTCAAGATAGCCAAATAAGAACTCTTCCGTTTCATCGTTTAGATAAAGTTCCGTTATGGTAACACTCATCTCATTCCAAGTATCTTCAAATTTTTTTTCATAAGAAAGGTTTGGTTTTTTAACAAACTCATTTTTGATTTTGCTTAACTCTTTCCAAAGAGCCGTTAATTGGTAAAGTCCTATACTGGATATTTTTTTATTGAAACTATCTAATTTTATAATAGTTTCATTGTAATGCTTGTTTAGCGTAGGTGCTTCTTTTTGAAGACTTGCAGAGACAGTATTTACAAGGTGTGCATAGTTTTGCAAATCGCTTTTTAGTTGTTTTTTGCTATCTTGTGAAATGCTAAGCGAGTCTATGTTTTTTATGATAGATGTAAGAGTTGATTTTTGTGTAGAGAGCTTGTCGTATTCACCGCGCCATATTATGGAATTTACATCATTTACATTTTGCCTAAACTCTTCAATCATACTTGTTTGCTTGTTGGTATTGTCGGATGAGAACATAGATGCGTTTAGCATAGAAAAAAATATGGATAAAAAGAGTAAGAATTTCATTGAATTTTCCTAATAAAAATTTTTAAAATGCTATATTTGCTTTATTACATCTTGGTTACGGGGTTTAAATAAAGAAGAGGGTTTTTTATAGTAAAATATAGGTAGTATAAGTTAGGATTGGCAGATGGAAGATATGTACGGCATAAAATACTCAAGACCTGATGTGATTTTAATGCAGCAAAACGGGATTGGCGTGGCTGAGGTTGCTGCTAGAACTTGTTATGATAGTTTTAGCAACAGCGAAAACGATGCAATAAAATATATAGAAAAAAATATTCCCTCTGCAGAGCTCTTGCAGGAGATAAACGGTGTAGAGAGTTCACTTCTTTTGGATGATCTTGCGTGGACATACTTTCATCACTCGATACTTGAGCATATAAATTTAAGCTATCTCATACGCGGAACAAGCAGGGGGGTGCTTCAAGAGCATGCTCGCCACCGCATACAGGCTATAAGTGTCAGAAGTACCCGTTATACTATGAGTTCAGTTATAAATGCTTTTGTAGCATCCCAAGCAACGCAAAATAAAGAGTTTTTTATAGATAAAGTTTTGGGCTTTGATATGCTTGTTACATGTGATGAAGGCTATAACAAAATTGAAATCGGCACAATATATGACAAGTTAAAGTATCAATCAAAAACAGTGCAAAATTTTAACGAGATAGCCGTAGCAAAAAGTTCGCTCTCTCTTTTAGATGAGTTTAAAGGTGACGCTGAAGGACTTTTTAAAGCTTTGGAAGATGGTAAAAAAAAGCGAAATGTCGGCGATGCATTTAAGCATATAGTGAGTGATAATTTTAAAGTTGATATGGTCGTAACATTTAATCTAAGGAGCCTTAAAAACTATTTTACGCTTCGTAATAGTGGAGCTGCGTATTTTCAGATACGATGGCTGGCAGAGGAGATGATGCGAGCTACTCCAAAAAAATATTTGGATTTAATAATTAAAAAAGGTTGATAGTATGTGGAAATATAGTTTAGTTTTAGGGTTACTATTTAGCGGATGTTCATATTTTGAATTTAATGTTGCAATGTGCGAGAATATAGGACCAAATGATGATCCCTCAAAAGTAGAGCAGTGTAGAAACTATAATGAAGAAGAGGCTCAAAAAGCATTTGATAAAACAAAAGTAAAAACTCAAAGTCAAGAAGATGTCGTAGAGTATAAAAAGGAAGAGAAATAAAATGAGCGTAGAAAAAGAGTTAACCAAAAGAAGCGGAGGCGTATGTGAACTTTGCAAAAGCCCTGAGGATTTGAGTGTTTTTGAAGTTGCGCCTTCAGACGGTAGTGTGGAGCAATCTATTTATATCTGTAAAACTTGCAAAAGCCAGATAGAAGATCCAAGTAGTATGGATGAGGCACATTTTAACTGCTTAAACGATGCTATGTGGAGTGAAGTTCCTGCCGTTGTTGTTATGTCGTACAGAATCTTAAAGGCTTTAGGCAGAGAAGATTTGCTTGATATGATATATATGGATGATGCTACAAAAAGTTGGGCGGATGCGGCTGGTAGTTCAAACGGCGTAGTCGTAAAAGACGCAAACGGAGTTGAACTAAAAGCGGGTGATAGCGTAGTGATCCTGAAAGATTTAGAGGTAAAAGGTGCCGGCTTTACCGCAAAAAGAGGAACAACCGTTAAAAATATCTCTATACCCCAAGATGTAGAAGGGCATATAGAAGGCAGAGTGAACGGGACAAAAATTTACCTAAAAACAGAATTTCTAAAAAAAGCATAATGAGAGCAGAAGATAGATTTTACAAAACAGAGAATGATTTTAGAAACCCATATGCAAGGGATAGAGATAGGATTATTCACTCAAGCAGTTTTAGAAAGCTTGAGTATAAAACACAAGTTTTTTTAAATCAGGAGGGTGATTTTTTTCGCACTCGTCTAACGCACTCCATTGAAGTTTCTCAAATTGCCAGATCCATTACTTCTCATTTAGGGCTTAACGAGTCACTAGCAGAAGCAATAGCTCTAGCACATGATTTGGGGCATACTCCGTTTGGGCATATAGGCGGTGATGCACTTGATGAGTGCTTAAGGGCTGATGGGTTTGTTAATGGGTTTGAACATAATTTTCAGAGTTTTCGTGTTGTGTCATCGCTAGAGAAGAGATATAAAGGCTTTAGTGGATTAAATCTTACTTTTGCAACACTTGAGGGCATACTCAAACACTCATATCCATATAAAAAGAGCTTCTTGCCTTCAATCATAGATGAGCAATTTAGACTAGATACACACCCTTCTATTGAGGCGATGGTCGTAGATCGTGCCGATGAGATAGCATATATGAGCCATGATATTGACGATGGGATAAATTCCGGACTTATAAGGTTTGATGACTTAATGGAGAGTGAGCTTATTCAAGAGGTGGTAAAAAAAGTTAAAGATGAGGATATAGAGAAAGAAGACGGCGAGATATTTAGATACCGCTTTAATTCGCATCTTATAAATCACCTTATCTATTCGCTTATTGCTTACTCTAAAAATAGGGTAAAAGAGAATAAAATACTTTGTGCTTCGCTTGATAGCAAAAGTGAGCTACCCATAGGTTTTGAACCACATCTTGAGACACAAATTAAAAAGCTAAAAAAACTTCTTTTTTCAAAGCTCTACCAGCATAAAGATATAATGGTAAAGATGTTTGCGGGAAAACAGGCTATTAGAGGCTTATATACCGGTTTGATGCAAGAAGAGAAGATGTTGCCGATATCTTATTATGAACAGCTTGAAAATAAAAAGAAACATAGGGTTGTTGCCGACTATATAGCTTCAATGAGCGATAGGTATGCGTTGTCGTTTTACAATGAAATGTATGGGAAGTTGTATTAGAATATAGGAAAAACACAAGCCCGAAGGCTTATGTTTTAGAGGCGTGATTCGTAGCGTCTTAACATATAAAGACGCTTAAGCATCTTTTTACGAGATGCAATTTTGAATTTCTTGCGCTTTTCAGTCTCTGTTTCATGGAAACGGCGAGCACGAACTTCAGTAACGATTAGGTTACGATCAGTTTGTTTTTTAAAACGGCGGTAAGAAGCATCAAAATTGTCATCACTTCGTACAAGAATACCAGGCATATCACATCACCCACTTTCTTTAAGATTTGAGAGGCAATTATAGCTAAATGAACTTAATTTAGCCTATAAAAATAAGTAATAAATATAAAGATTGAGAAAAAGGTTAAAAAACTACACAATATTGACACAGGTCAATGCTTATTATTTTTAAATCAGATAAAATTTCTCTGATTTAAAAATAGTAATAATATTATCTCAAAACTAAACCACCCCTAACTTTGAGGTATATTTATTTTTAAATCTTTATTATTTCTCCTTCTGAAATAGGTCTATTTCGACCTATTTTAACAAACAACTCTTTTTTAAATAACACTGTTATATAATTCAAACCATGATTACACAAGATTCCATTGAAGCACTAAAAGCACGCCTTGATATTGTTGATGTTATAGGTTCATATCTGGAACTTAAAAAATCAGGTGCAAATTTTAAGGCACCATGCCCTTTTCACGGGGAGAAAACTGCCTCTTTTACCGTTAGCCCTTCAAAACAGATATACCATTGTTTTGGCTGCGGTGCAGGGGGAGATAGCATAAAGTTTATCATGGAGTATGAAAAACTAACATATCCCGAAGCGTTAGAAAAACTTGCATCCGCTCATAATTTTAGCCTATCATACAGTGAAGCAAAAAAAATAAAACCTCATTCAAATATTATGGAGCAAGTAAATAGCTACTATCAGAGTTTGCTTGGTTCTAATAAGAGCGCAATGATATATTTAAAAGAAAGAGGTGTTTATGAGAGCAGTATCGAGAAATTTGGAGTCGGTTATGCACCTGATTCTGCCGCAACTACAAACTATATCAGATCCCAATTTTTAAATCTTAACGATGCAGTAGAGCTTGGGGTAGTAGGATATGACGGTGGAAAATACTATGCAAGATTTATAGAGCGAATAACATTTCCTATCTATTCTGCAAACGGCGCTATTGTAGGGTTTGGCGGTAGAACTATCTCCGGACATCAGGCAAAATATATAAATTCGCCGGAAACTCCTTTTTTTAATAAATCCAGACTGCTTTATGCTTACAATCTTGCAAAGCAAACTATATATAAATTAAAAGAGATAATTATAACCGAGGGGTATTTGGATGTCATAATGCTGCATCAAGCAGGGTTTAGCAATGCCGTGGCAACACTTGGAACGGCACTAACACCTGAGCATTTGCCGCTTTTGCGAAAGGGAGAGCCTAAGGTTATAATGGCATATGACGGAGACAAAGCAGGCAGAGCAGCAGCGTTTAAAGCCTCTAAGCTTCTAAGTGTAAGCGGTTTTAGCGGTGGAGTAGTGCTTTTTCGTGATGGCAAAGATCCGGCAGATATGGTAAATGATAGTGCAATAGAAGAGCTTGCAGAGATGTTTCGAACACCTAAGCCGTTTATAGAGTTTGTTTTGGATGAGATTTTGGCGCTTTATGATTTAAGAGATCCAAAGGCGAAAGAGGCTTGTATGCAAGAGGGGGTAGCCTATCTTAAATTGCTCTCGCCGCTTTTGCAAGAAGAGTATAAAATATATTTGGCCTCTCGTTTGGGAGGGTTGGGAGTAAGCCCTTCACTGCTTAAGATAGGTAACAATATAAGTACTAACATAAAAACTTCCGTTATTGACAACTCCAGACATCGGGATATGTGGGAACTAACGCTCATCAAAACAGTTATAGAACATCCAGAATATGTAGATCAGATACTTGATGTGTTAGACCCTTCGCTTTTGCAGTTTCATTCAAGAGAGTTTGCTTTGGCGCTTAAGGCAAAATATGATGACCCATCGCTTATGGCAATAGCTATTGACGAGAAGATAGTTTCGCTAGCAGATGAAGCTGCTCTTAAGGCTGAACTTCTTACATTTTTGATAAAGCATTACGAGAGAGAGTATAAGAGAATAAATGTTCAAAAAGATATCTCTTTTGAACAAAAAGCTTTTTTGATTCGTAAATATCGCGGGGTTATCTCGCAACTAAAAAGAGGCGAGTTGGTAGCTTTTAGACATTATTAAGAGTCTGAGGGCTCTTTTTTTGGCTCTTTTCTAGCTTTTATAGGGATTTTTTTTATAGTTTTTATACTTTTTTCTTCTTTTGGTTTTGGGCTTCCGTCATATTTATGATTTCTATCTTTGCTTTTTGCGGAGAAAATTGCCTTGCCGTTTTCATCTTTGCCTAGATATGTGCTTGTTTTTTTATCTTTTTTATCCCATTGCTTAGGTTTTTCAAAAGATTTTACTTTTTTCTCTTTTTTTGTTTTATCGTAGAATTTGTCTTTGTCTTTGTGTTCTTTTTTAGAATTATCAAATGCTGTTTTTTTATACTCTTTTTTTGGTTTTTGATCCGTTGTTGTTTTATGAAACGGTTTTTTCTCTTTAACTGTTTCTTTTTTTACTTCATACTCAAATCCTGCAACACTCTCCTGTTTTATGGCTCTTTTTAGTATGGTTTCAATAGGATAGAGCTCCTTTTGCTCCTCTATATCAAGCAAAATAATAGCGCCTTCTGTTGCTTTTGAGACTCTTTGGATATATGTCGAAGCTTCCAGCGGCAAATCATAGCTTATAAGAAGTTTGCAGCTTGCATCCGAATTAAGCAATGCTTCATCACTTATAATGGTAACATTTTTTTGATGCTCAAACTCTTTTAAAATATCGCTGTTTTTTAAGGCTACAATAATTGTGCTATCGCTGTTTTGCGATAATAAAAGAGTAAGCAAAGATAGCTTTTTTTCTTTAGGGCATGGGTGTATGCGATGTTTATTGTGCTTTATGGTTATTTGGCTTTGCGGCATTGAAAATCCTAAGAGGCTGTTTTGATGAAATTATATCCAATTTCATAAGTATAGTTAGTGTATAATAAGGCAATGTAATAAACGAAGAAGGTATTTTAGTGGAAAAAATCAAAGCAATCGCACTCTTTAGCGGTGGATTAGACTCTACATTGGCCATGAAACTTATAATTGATCAGGGCATAGATGTTTTGGCAATAAATATAAATACGGGTTTTGGAAGTACAAAAGATAGACTTGAACATATGCAGAGTATGTGTAATCAAGTCGGAGCCGAGTTGAAAATCATAGATATAGAAAGTGAGTTTTTGCAAGATGTACTTTTTGATCCAAAACACGGATATGGAAAAAACTTCAATCCGTGCATAGATTGTCATGCGAAGATGTTTACGGTGGCAAAAAGAGTTATGGAGTCTGAAGGCGCATCATTTCTCATAAGCGGCGAGGTTTTAGGGCAACGCCCGATGAGTCAAAACAGGGATGCTATGCAGATGGTATTGGATGAGAGCAATTGTGATGGGCTTTTACTGCGTCCGCTCTCTGCAAAAGCATTAGCTCCTACTATTGCCGAGATAAATGGATGGGTAGATAGAGATAGATTGGAAGAAATTGTAGGAAGAAGCAGGGATAGACAATTAGAACTTGTCAAAGAGATTGGATTGGAAAATTTTGAATCACCCGGTGGCGGATGTCTGCTAACGGATGAAAATTTTGCAAAAAAGATGTTTGATTTTATCAAGTATGATGTATTTGAGGTACGAGATATACCCGTTATGAAATATGGTCGCCATTTAAGGCTTCCGGACGGTGCAAAGCTTGTGGTCGGAAGAAATAAAGATGAAAATGCACATTTGCAAAATATTGTAAATGATAAGTATTGCCATATAAAAATAGTGGCGCTTCCAGGACCACATTCACTTCTTAGCAAAAATGCGACTAAGGCAGATAAAGAGCTTGCCGCAAAAATAATTTTAACATATTGCAAAACAAAAGAGGGAGAGGTCTGTACACTTGCCTCCGAGAATGAAGAGTTTAAAGCCACTCCTTTTAGATCAAGAGATGAGATAAAACCTTATGCGGTTATGCAGTAGGTGTTAGTTTTTAGCAATTATTAAACAGATAAAGGAGAAAGAGTATGGCGGGCGTTCATTTTTTGTATGAAGATTTTAAAAAACTTTTGGATTTGACTATAGGGCTTGCCGAGAGGCTAGATGAGAACCGTGCAGAGAGTTTTACACTGCTTTATTGTGATTTTTCTAAGGTTTTGGCGGATGTTATACAAGACTCTCTTCATGATATCCTTAGAAATTCGGACTCGATAGTAAATCTAGGTTCAGACTATTTTTTCGTACTTCCATACACCGACAAATACGGTGCAGGAATAGTAAAGAAGATGTTTGAAGAGTTCTTTACGGAGGAGTTAAATACCGCGATGGTCGCTTATCCAAGAGACGGGGAGAGTTCAAAGATGTTGCTTGAAGAGCTAAGAAATATCAGTTTGAATGATTTGAAATGTTTGGATAGGTTTATAACTTATTAAGTTCATAAGTAACACTGCTAATAGTTTTTTTTAAAATTGTACTCTTTTGAGTTTTTATAAAACTCGATTGCAGCTGCAATTTGTTCCTCTTTGTATGCTTTTTTATCGCATATGATTCTGCATTTTGTTTTTGAGATTTTTTTTGGTTGTTTTTGTTCATTATCAGGCAGAGAAATATTTTCTGCAAAACTAATGGATAAAGAAAGTACCGATAAAAAAAAGATTCTACACACACTCATATCTCTGCTTTTATGGTTGGAATAGTTAATGCTTAAATAATTATACGATAATTTAATTAAATAGCGGGTGTATTATGACCACATTAGATATAAAGGGCAAAAAAGCTTCCCCATTTTCTCTTCTTTCTATAAAAACAAAAGATACACAGACAACTCTTTTTGCAGAGCTATTAAAGAGTGCAGGTGATAATCAAGAGAGCAAGAGCATTCAAAACGGGGCTATGATTTTAGCACTTCAAGATAATGAAAAAGATATAAAAATCGAAAAAAACAAACCTGCTTTAAAAAATAAAGACGCTTTTTTAGAGCTAAATACAAAAGAGCTAGACGAGGATATTCAAAGTCTAAATCCTGAACTATCAAAGCTCTTTGGCAATAAAGAGATGAAAGAAGTTGTTGCTGAGGCAAAGAGTTACCTTAAAGAGCAGATTTTAAATAGCGATGCGTACAAAAAATCACAGATAAAAGAGCTTCCAAATACATTAGAAGGGTTGGTAAAAGCAGCAAAGAGCCTTGGGATAGATGTCACTAAAATAAGTTTAGAAGAGGTTATGGTTTCGGGAGCTTTAAAAACAGAAGAAATCGAGCAAAAAAAAGATAGTATGCAAGATTTTTTCTCTACGAAAAAAGAGATACAAAAAGAGCAGAGTTTAGAGCCTGAGAGAGTAGCTTTTAGAGAGAATAAAGTAACTAGAGAAGCAAATGAAGCTCCGGTGGAAGAAAAAAATACTACTTTGGAACTAAAAGATCTGCTTCAAGAAAAAACACTCAAGACAAAGGAGAAAAAAGAGAGCTTATATGATGAAGCCCAAACTCCAAAAACAACGAACAGTGATGTTTTAGATATATCCAAGGTGCAAAAAAACCAAAGCGGGGTGCCTCTGTTTATGAGAGAAAAAGAGGTAGAATATACAACGACCGAGCAGATAGTGCAAGTAAAAATAAGCAGCGCACCAAAAGCAGAGCAAAAAAGTCAAAAAGAGAGAGCGGATGATGTGTTAAAACTTTTACTTCAAGGTGAAAAAGCTCTGCAATCTTCAAATATTTCAAACCTGACTCCTGACTTTTCGGTTGCTTCCGCAAAAGTTGTTCCGGCATCTGTTTCCTCAGATGGATTGAAAACATTAGAGCATCTCCTAAACGGTGAATCATTAAAAGATGAAAAGAGTACAGATGATAAAACAGAAGCCATAGGCGTGCAAAAACTAGATAATATAGAAGTAAAAATTAATGAAGCAAAACAGATGATTAGGTATTTGTCGAGCGATATTAAGAGTGCTATCGATGATTATAAATCACCGTTTACAAGAGTAAAAGTTCAGTTGAATCCGCAAAACTTAGGCGAAGTTGACTTGACACTT
>JAUPKZ010000113.1 GCA_030837195.1 Campylobacterota bacterium | reverse complement strand
GTATCTTCGGCAACTATTTTTATGCCATAGTCGTTTAAAATCTCTCTTGCAACCAAAATATTTTTTTCTCCTACCATCATTGTATTGCAATATGAGATGTTTATAGCGGCGCCGCCAAATATTTTGGCTTCAATATTGCTTATAGTTGCACCACTCTCAAGCAAACTTTCTATAAGTTTTGGAATGGAGATATTACCAAACTTCAAAGACTGTAAACCGTTTCCGTTCCAAAATGGAAGCAGGTAGTGGTTCATCCCTCCGATGCAAAGTCTTTTATCATACAAGCAAACCGCTACACAAGACCCCAAAACCGTAGATATAGATATAGGCTTGTCATCGATATGGATTTGCCCCACATGGATAAATGTTGTGTTTGCCATTATATTTCAATAGCATCATCAAAAGAGTCAAACAAAAACTCATCAAAACCGCATGCTTCAAAATTTTGCATTGCAACATCTAGCGGCAGCTCTACATCAAATGTAACAATCCCATTTTCTGTACTATAATCAACACTGCCTCCCAAGCTTTGGCAAAGCTCTCTAACTATGCTAAGTCCTATGCCCAAACCGTGTGTGCTGTCTATTTTTTGAGAAAAGCGGGTAAATATTTCAGGTTTGTGTTTTACTTTTATCTCATCTGCTTTATTTATGACACTAATCTTGAGTGTTGAGGCGTCATTGCCGACTTTTACAATCACGCTTTCGCCTTCTGGGCTATACATACATCCGTTGGCAATAAGGTTTTTTAGGATTATATAAATTTTTTTCGGGTCTGTAACAATTTTGTTTTGAAGTAGATTTTTTACTTCTATGTTGATATTTTTATCTTTTATTAGATATTTTATCTTTTTCATAACATCATCGATAATACTTTTTATATCTGTCATTGCGTGAGTATTGCTAAGGTTTCCGCTCTCTATCTCGGCTACGGTTATGAGGTTTTGTATTTTAAAATCAAGGTCGAGAGCTTCTTTACATATTGTTGAGAAAATTTGCTCATTTTTATCGTCATTTTGGATTTTTAAATGCGGTAGCATTCCCAAAATAGCAGTCATTGGGTCATTAAAATTATTTGCGACAAGAGACAAAAAAAGTGTTTTTGCTCTCTCGCTTTCAATGAGTTTTTTATTTAGCTCTAAAATTTTTTTGCTTAAAAACTCCACTTCATTTTCAAGAGTCTCTTTTTCCGATACGCTTTGCACTGTTAATACTCCATATTTTTAATATTTTCTATCTCTTGTTTTAAACTCTTTAGCATTTGGGAGATTTCGTTTGAATTTTCCATTAGCTTTGAGTTGTCGTTATAAAAATTATTGCTTATACTATTTACAAAAGATATCTCTTGGGAAGTTTGCGCAATTAAATCTTTTAGTTGCAAAAAGATTTTTCCAAAACCCAGTGAATCATCACTATATCTTGCAGATTCAATAATTCCATAAACCTGAACATAACCCAAATACATAATCTGACCTTCTAGTTCTTGCAGGCAAAGTATTGTTTTTTTAATGGATTTATTCATAGAATATGGAAGTTTTGCTAGTTTTTCATGATGGATATTTACCAGTTCAAAGAGAGCTTGAATATTTTTATTTAACTCTTCTGTATAAACTTTGGTTTTATTATCGACTTGTTCTTGAATAAAATATGTTACCATCTCCATTTGTAAGCTAATAGATGAAACAAGAAAGATTGTTTCATTTAAAAATTCAGATAAAGATTGTGAGAGGTCGTAAATATTGCCGATAAGAATGTCATTCTCTTTTGAGTTAGTGCGGATATCGCTCGCCAAAACGCTAAATGTTTCTCCTCCGTCATCTTTTAATTTATAAGAGGCGATTGAAGCATTTAGCGAGAGCAGTACGATTTCTCTTGCAAGCGAGTTTAGTTTTAAGCTTTTTTCTTCAAATATCGATTTAATTTTATTAAATGTATCAATTTTTTCAAACCATTTTCCGTATTGTTCAAGTATATTTTTGCTTCTTGTAAAAATTGACTTCATACTTAAGTTAAATTTACTTGTTTCAAAGTCAACTTCTTTAATATAAGATTTGTCAAGCAAAAGCAGTTTTTTTCTCTCAAGCAACTCTTTTAGGAGAGCTTCATTCATAAAATGAGTATAATCTCTATATCCTAAACCTTTTAAAAGCTCTAAAAGCAGCTCTTCGCTTTGAGGCATCTCCAGTTTCTCTTCTGCTACACGCAGCTTAGAGTAGAGCTCTTTTACAGATGCAAGCATTGCGCTGGTTGGTTTAAATCGAATAGAGATATAGTTCTCTTTTAGAGGAAAAACTGCTGCTATAACCCAGTAGTATCCCCCGCTTTTTGTTCTATTTTTAACATAAGCTACTACAGGTTTGTCAGCTCTTAAGTAGTCCCAAAAAGCTTTAAATAAAACGCGGGGCATATCCTGATGTCTTACTATGTTGTGGTATTGTCCAAGAAGCTCATCTTTAGCATATCCACTGATGCGCACGAATGTTTCATTTCCGGAGAGAATAGTGCTTTTGCTATCCGTAATTGAGAAAAAGAGTTCGTGTATGTCGAATTTTGCTTCTTGTTCTGTTTGGCTATTTTTTATATTTTCCAACTTCTTTTCCTATAATTTTCTATAAATTGAAGAGCCTAAAAGTTTTAGCGTCTCTTTGTGTGCCATTAAGGATTCCGAACTCCCTAAAAAAAGAGGAGAGCCTTTTGGCAATAGCTGTGCAAAGCGTCCCACTACATGATGTCTTGTCGGGTCATCAAAATATATCATTACATTTCTGCAAAAAATCATATCAAAGCTGTTTTTAAAGAAAAACGGATCTGTAACAAGGTTGTATAATCTAAATGTAACTTTGTTTCTTAAGAGCGGTTTTATCTGATATTTAACTTCATTATTGACAACTATTTTTTCAAAAGAGTTATCAACCATACTTTTTTGAAGAGGCTCTATATGTTTTGCTTCATAGCAGCCATCAATTGCATGTTTTAAGACTTTTGACGAAATATCTGTTGCCAATATTTTTATATCCCAGCTTTCAAAATCCCTTAGATGATGTTGTAAAAACATCAAAATTGTATATGGCTCTTCTCCGCTTGAGCATCCTGCGGACCATATCCTTATCTTTTTTTCTTTTTTTAAAGGTACAAACTCTTTTAAGTACCCCTCCAGCCATTTCCATTGCATCTCTTCCCTAAAAAAAGATGTTACATTTGTAGATATTGCATTTACAAAAAATGTCAATTCATCACCGCTTATATCATTGGTTAAATAGTTGTAGTAGTCTTTGAATGATTGCAGATTTAAATCATGCAGCCGCCTGCCAAGCCTGCCTTTTATAAGTGTGCTTTTTTCATCTCCCAAAGAGATGCCGACTTTTTCATAAATATAGTTACGAAAAAGCCTAAACTCTTCGGGC
>JAUPKZ010000054.1 GCA_030837195.1 Campylobacterota bacterium | reverse complement strand
AAGAGCAAATGACAATCTTAACTCGGCAAGAGATGAGATAGTACATCTAACACATAAAGTACAACAAAGCGCACAACTTGAAGTGGAACTTGCCGGGAGGATGCAAACACTCTCTCATGAAGCAAATGAAGTTAAAAATATCTTAGAGATAATCTCAGATATTGCAGACCAAACAAACCTCTTAGCACTAAATGCCGCTATCGAAGCAGCAAGAGCGGGAGAACACGGAAGAGGTTTTGCAGTCGTTGCGGATGAAGTAAGAAAACTTGCCGAGAGAACACAAAGAAGTCTAAGCGAGATAAACGCTACCATAAATGTTATAGTTCAATCCATAGTAGATGTAAGCGGACAAATGAACACTAACTCAGAGGAAGTTCAAGAACTCTCAAATAACGCATCCGATGTAGAACAAAAGATAAATGACAGTGTTATGATAGTACAAAAAGCAGTTCAAGCAAGCGACAAAACGGTAAGTGACTTTGAAAAGACGGGCAGAGATGTAGAGATGATAGTATCTCAAGTATCGGAGATAAACAAAATATCTTCACAAAATGCTAGAAATGTAGAAGAGATTGCAGCAGCGGCAGAACATCTAAACTCTATGACGGATACTCTGCATACTAAACTTGAAACATTTAGGACTTAAGGTGAGAAAAATCAAAACTTTGGATGGTAGTCCAAAGTTTTGTATAGGAGTAGCATAGGCGGTAAAAATGAGAGAGAAAAACGCCTATGCGTATAAAACTTTATTTTGTAGCAAATGTGTAAGTTAACATTGCCATAACTTTTGTAGTATCTACATAAGTAAATTCAGAATCCGCATTGAAATCTGCATACTTTAACATACCGCTTAGGTTATTTACACCGGGGATAGCTCTTGAGTAAACAACATCAAACTCTGTACCGTAATCAGTATTGTCAACTTCTGCCGTAAAGTCATGGTAGATAGCCTTTAGAGAGCCGAAATCTTTTGAAGTATAACCCATTGCTAAACTCATATCTTCAAGACCTTTTGCAGGCGTTGCACCGAAAATATCCGCAAACCCGTGAAACGGATGAGCCGAATAAAAAGGAGTCGTAAATCTTGTATCGGTTCCTTCTGCTCCGCTTAAGACTTCATAACCTGCGCCGACCAAGAAACCGCTTACATTTGCATTTAGCTCAAAATTCATATAGTCTGCATCGATATTTTCATCGCCGCTAACATCTGAATTTTCCATACTCGCATCTGTCTGTTTTGCATATTCTGCACGATAGTCAAGTTTTGTATTGTCTGCTACTTTTACATTTCCGGTTAATGCTATACCATAAGTATCGCTTCCTGTTGAGCCTGGGGTAGTTGTTGTTCCTTGCCCTACCATATAGTCATAAACAGTTACTTTTAACTCATCCATAACTTTATACGAAGCATTTAAAAGCAGAGATCTTGTGTCAACTAAAGTATGATCACGGCAAACCCCGTTTACTTGAGTGATATAACCTGCAAATAGGTTTAGATTGTCAATACTGTTATTTGTAAGAGTGTAACCGTCAAAAGTTGCAAACATTTGTCTCCATGCAGATGCACCGACAAATCTTTGATTGTCAAGATTGATCATTTGACGACCTGCTCTTAGCTTTGTTTTTCCGTATTTTAAATCTATGTAAGATTGCGTTAAGCGAGTATCCTCAGGGTCAACTACTTTGTCGTTTCTCTCTTGCCCGTTATCTGTATAACCATCATCGTAGTTGTTATTTAGCGATCTAACATCGTTCATCTCTACATAAGCAGAAAGCCAGTCCGTTCCAAAAAGATCTGCACCGACTCCTACTGTTAAACGACTTGTAAATGCATTTGCATTTGCATAGTCTGTTGCATCATCTGCATCCACCATCTCATAACGCGCTCTAAGCTCACCCTTTGCTTTTATATTGCTTAGAATATCCAGATTTTCCGCTTGCGCACTAACCGAACTTACACCTAACAAGATAGCCGAAGCTAAAGATAATTTTACAACTCTTTTCATGGTCGCCCTTTTTCTTTTTTAATTATCATAAGAATAAACATCAACCCGTTACATTTTAAATGTTATTCATTGTGATATCACATTTTAGATATTTAATCTTTAAATAATTCTTAAAACGATGAAAAAAGATGATAATTGTTAGAATTTGTTTTATAACAATGTGTTATTTTGAAACATAGTGAAAAATATAATAATAATTATAATATTTAGTAATTAGTGGTTAGTGGTTAGTGACTGGTGGTTGGTGGTTGGTGGTTGGTGGTTAATTTTTTTGGATCCTGAATCAAGTTCAGGATGACTTAAAAACAGTCATTCCAAACTTGATTTGGAATCTGGGTGGTGTTTAGTTAGGATTTTAAGGAAGTCTCATCTTTTTCGTAGATGGCATCAAGCAGTGAGTCAACAAACTCATATTTGTCAAAAGAGACTAGGTTTTCAGGTTTTTCGCCTGTTCCAACATAAAGTATAGGCAGTTCAAGCTCATAAGCAATGCTAAAAACACTTCCGCCTTTGGCAGTACCGTCTAGTTTTGTGATGATGATACCATCAACTCCTACCATCTCATGAAAAGCTTTTGCTTGCGCTATTGCAGAGTTTCCTTGTGTTCCGTCCAAGATAAGAAGTGTTCTATGCGGTGCGCCGCTATGCGCTTTGTCACAAATACGAACAATCTTTTTAAGCTCATTTGCTAGGTTTGTTTGTGTATGAAGCCGTCCAGCCGTATCTATGATGACATTATCATACCCTTTTGCTTTTGCAGAGTCGATTGTGTCATATGCGACCGCGGAGCTGTCATGCCCCTGTTTTGAAGCTACAACGGGAATGTCTAGCTTTTGACCCCAGAGAGAGAGTTGCTCTATGGCAGCAGCTCTAAATGTATCGCCTGCGCCAAGAAGCACTTTTTTGCCCTCATTTTTATATTTTAGTGCAAGTTTTGAAATGGTTGTCGTTTTGCCTGCACCGTTTACTCCGATAATAAGCTCTATAAAGGGTGGTTGAAACTCTTTTTCTTTGTATGTGGAGCGAGATAGTGTTGCTAAAAGTTTTGAACGCAAAATATCTCTTGTCACTTTGCTTTGGTATATCTCGTTTAATATGATCTCAACAAGCGCATATTCTACATCGGCTTCAAGTAAAATCTCTTCTATTTCACTTTTACTAAATGACTCTTTTTTATTTGGAATAATCGATTTTAGAGCTTCGGCAGTTTTTGCAAGGGATTTTTTTATAAATCCAAACATTATTTGTTTCCTAAAGCATTTTTTATGTCGCTCTCTATGAACTCTTCTTGAGTTGCTCCTGCATAGTAGTTTATAAGTTTTGCATCTTTGTACATTGCCATTAGAGGGATAGGGTATTTTGGTCCGACTTGCAATCCTGTTGCTATATCGTTTATTAGTCGTCTATTTTGATCCGAGTTTGCTATTGCGTACTTTGCATTGTATGTATTTGCGAACTCTTGAAGTTTGCTATTTTCAATCCCGTCTTCAATGGTTAATCCGATAATTATGAGATTGTCTTTGTATTTTTGTTGCAGAGATGTAAGATGTGATGCAGTTGTGCGGCACGGCGGACACCAAGTGGCAAATATGTCGAAAATAACTATTTTGTCTTTTGCATCGCTTAGTACAAATCCGCCGCCTTGTTTTTTTACGACATACTCTTTGTTATCGATTCCTCTTAGAACATATTCGGCAGTTGCAACCATATCGTTGACGCTCTCTTCTTTTTTATCGCCGGAACACCCGTTAAATAAAAAAGTCCATAGAAACGAAAATAGTAAAATATATTTTTTAAACATTGATTGACCTTAATTGGAGTAAAATTTAGTAAACGAATTATAGCTACAAAGATTTAATATGCCTCTTACAAAAAAAATATTTAGAGAAAATTGTTTTCGTAAAATAAAAAGAATTTCAAAATTGAGTCGCTTTTATAGAAATGCAAAGATAAACTTGAGTATTCAAAAAGAGCTAAAAAATATCAAAAATAAAAGAGTGTTGGTATATAACTCACTGGAATTTGAAGCAAACATCACAAAGAGTATAAAAAAATTAAGAAAAAAATGTGATATTTTTGTCCCGTTTATGCAAGGCGAAAGCTTTAAGATGGTACCATTTAGGTTACCGCTGAAAAAAAATAGATTTGGTATTTATGAAGCGGGAAAAAGTTTAAAAAATATTTATAAAATTGATATAGCCATAGTGCCTATAGTCGGAATAGACGGAAATTTACAAAGAGTTGGTTTTGGAAAAGGGATGTATGATCGTTTCTTTGCAAAGTTAAAAAAGAGACCTTATACTATTTTTGTGCAAACCAAACTTTGTTATACTAAAGAGATTATTTGTGATGATTATGATATTGCATGTGATGTATTGATTACACCGTGTATAAAGGTTAAAAACAGAGGACATGGCTATATTCGGACGGGAAAAAGATGTTAAACGAAATACTCATAGGCGGCTCTATAGCCACGGTGAGTGGGTTTGTAGGATTTTTCATCTCCAAAAAGATAACTAGCGTAAATTTTGATATATATGTAGAAAAAGCTAAAGCCCAAGCAGGAGCGATTGAAAATGAAGCGCAACTGCTTCTTCATAAAGCAAACCTAAAATCTCAAGAGATTGAGCTAGAAGCAAAAAAGCTTTATGAAAGTGCAAAAGAGAGAGCAAAAGCAAATCTTTCTCAAAAAGAGGATGAGCTGCTAAAAAAAGAGCATAGCTTTAAACGATATAAACAGAGTGAAGAGAACAGGCTTCAAGAAGAGAGCGCTGTATTAAAAGCTAGAAAAATTGATTTGCAAAGAAATGAAAAATCTCTAAGCCTACTTAAGGTAAGGTATGAAAAGAAGATTGATGAAGTTCTTCATTCACTAGAACATTGCGCAGGCATGACGCAAGAGGAAGCAAAAAAGATTTTGCTTGAAAAAATTGAAGAGAAGTCCAGAGCGGAGATTTCTCATATTGTAAGAAAATATGAGAATGAGGCAAGAAGTGAGGCAAAAAAAAGAGCAAACTATATACTTGCTCAGGCAACAAGCCGTTTTGCAGGAGAGTTTGCCTCAGAGAGGCTTACAAATACTATAAATCTTTCCAATGATGAGCTAAAAGGGCGCATTATAGGTAAAGAGGGAAGAAATATAAAAGCTCTTGAGACGCTTTTGGGTGTCGATATAATTATAGACGATACTCCAAATGCCATTATGATAAGTAGTTTCAATCTTTACAGAAGAGCGATTGCTGCAAAAACAATAGAATTGCTTATAGAAGACGGTAGAATCCAGCCTTCACGCATTGAAGAGATATATAAAAAAGTGTGTGACGAGTTTGAAACAGAGACGATGAACGAGGGTGAAGAGCTTGTTGCTAGTTTGGATGTGGGAGTTATGCATCCGGAACTTGTTAAGCTCATAGGCAAACTTAGATATCGTGCAAGTTATGGGCAAAATGCACTTGCTCATACACTTGAAGTAGCTCATTTAGCGGGAATTATGGCTGCAGAGATGGGCGGAGATGTAAGACTTGCAAAAAGAGCAGGGCTTTTACATGACATAGGTAAAGCGCTTACGCATGATAGTGACGGAAATCATGTCGATTTGGGTGCGGCTATTTGTAATCGTTACAATGAGCATAGCATAGTTATAAATGCAATTTATGCGCATCACGGATATGAGGAGATAGCCTCCATCGAGTCAGGAGCAGTTTGCGCCGCAGATGCACTCTCTGCTGCTAGACCGGGAGCTAGAAGAGAAGTTTTAGAGAGCTTCTTAAAAAGAGTAACCGAGATAGAAAACATAGCATCCGAGCATACCGGAGTCAAACAGGCTTATGCCATAAATGCAGGACGAGAAGTTAGAGTTATAGTCAATGCCTCTTTAGTCAATGATGACGAATCCGTGCTTATGGCAAAAGAGATAGCAAAAGAGATTGAAGAAAATGTTCAATATCCGGGTGAGATAAAAGTAAGCGTTATTCGTGAGAGCAGAGCGGTAGAATTTGCAAGATAGAGTATAAAAACGAGAGTAAACTCGTTTTTATTAATTAATAGAAGTCTTCTTTTTCGTTAATTTGTGAATCATCATATGGGTCCATATGTATGAGTACATGCACTTTTTTATCTTCAAAAAGTTTTTTTATCTTTATCTCTAGTTTGTCAGAGATAAGATGTGCGTCGTACAGCGATATGCTTATGTTAAAAACTATATGAACAGATATAAAAACATGCGAGCCTGACTCTCTTGTCTGAAGATGATGGTAGTTTGTCGTTTCCTTTTGGCTCTCTATGGTGTCTGTTATCTTTTTAATATCTTCTTGCGGCAGTGCTGCATCAAGGAGCATCATAATGCCGTCTTTGATGATAGGAAGCGATGAGTAGATCATATATATCCCTATAACTATACCCAAAAGCGCATCTATGATACTGTAACCGCTAAGAGAAACGAGCGTAAGAGAGAGTAAAACTGCCGCATTTGAAAAAATGTCGGTTTTATAGTGCAGAGCATCTGCTTTAATGACCATATTACCCGTTTTTTTTGCTATATGGTTTAGATATATAACTAAAAAAGATGTGATAACTATAGAAAACAGCATTACAACAATACTAATGCCTACAAACTCCATCTCTCTTGGGTGTGTGATTTTAACTAATGCTTCATAAAGTATGAAAAGAGCCGAGAGTGATATGACCGTTCCTTCAATAACGGCTGCAAGAGGTTCAATTTTACCTCTGCCGAAGTTAAAACTGTCATCAGGGTCTTTTTCTGCGTTGTGCAGTGCAAAATAGTTAAAAAGTGAAACGATTAAGTCAAGAAGCGAGTCGATTGCAGAGGCTAAAACGGCAATTGAGCCGCTAAGAACTCCTATGGACATTTTCATAAGTACAAGAAATGTTGCTACCGAAGTCGATACCACCGTTGCTTTTTTTTCCGCTCTCAATTTACGCTCCTAAAGGTTTTAGGGTACAATTATAGTAAATTTCCCATATCAAAGTAATTAAAATGGATTTAAAGAGTATAAGAGAAGAGAGAAAAGGGTGGCTGAGATGGAAAAATATAGCGCCCATAAAAGAGGCAATAGATAGCCTAGAGGATGCGGAATGTGAAGTTGAGCTTGCGGATGTGGTTAGCATAAAAGGTAAAGCCCCTGCAAATATAGAGAGTACGGCAAGACTTATGATGCCTTGGCGAAAAGGTCCTTTTAGGGTTTTTGACACTTATATAGACTCAGAATGGCAAAGTTTTATGAAATATAACCTTCTTAGAAAGCACTTTGATTTAAAAGATAAGAGAGTTGCCGATATAGGATGTAACAACGGTTATTATCTCTTTAGAATGCAAGAGGACAATCCAAAATCTTTAGTAGGTTTTGACCCTTCTCCTCTTTTTAAGATGCAGTTTGATTTTATAAACCGTTTTGTAAAAAGTAAGATTGTTTATGAGCTTTTGGGTGTTGAACATTTAGAGTTTTATGAAGAGAAGTTTGACTTCATATTTTGCTTAGGAGTGCTTTACCACAGAAGCGATCCCGTGAGTATGTTAAAATCTCTTTATAAAGGACTTGAAAAAGGCGGAGAGGTTATACTTGACACTTTTTATATTGAGGGCGAAGAGGAGGTATGTTTATCTCCTCGTTCATCTTACTCAAAAATACCAAATATCTATTTTGTGCCGACTATCAAAGCGCTTCAAAATTGGTGTGAAAGAGCAGGATTTAGTGCATTTGAGGTGCTTGAGACTTCCGTAACAAATAGTGCGGAGCAGAGAAAAACATCTTGGATAGATGGAGAGTCTTTGGAAGATTTTTTAGATAAAGATGATGCGAGTAAAACGGTTGAGGGTTACCCTGCACCAAGAAGAGTATATGTAAAACTAAAAAAAGGATAAAAATGAGCGCTGATACTGATGAAAATTTAGAAGAACTGGAACTTCATGAATTTAGAAACCAAAAAGAGATTATGCTAAAGACGCATAGCAGGATTAACCAAGACCTTTGCGGAGAGATAGAAAAGCTTGAAAACGGATTTGTAAAATTAAAGCTTGTCACAATTCATGAGATGGTGGCAGATGAACAGGGTTTGATTCACGGCGGGTTTATCTTTGGGGCTGCTGATTATGCGGCGATGGCGGCGGTTAATGAAAAAAATGTTGTTTTGGTTGCTAGTGAATGTCAATTTTTATCGCCTGTAAAGTTTGGCGATATTGTAGATTTTACCGCAAAAGTGCGTCATAAAGAGGGTAAGAAAAGAAATATTCATGTAACTGGTCATGTGTATGATATAAAGGTTTTTGACGGAGAGTTTAAAACTGTCGTGACGGAGCAGCATGTGCTTAAGATAAAACTTCTCGAAGAGGAGAATTAGCACTAACATTATTTAAAGCTTAAACATATTATAATAATATTGTAACAAAATAGCAAAAGTTATAGGGGTTTAATATGAAGATAGCAATAGCGGGAACCGGCTATGTAGGTCTTAGCAACGGTATCCTTCTCTCAAAGTACAATGAGGTAGTAGCGCTTGATATCATACCCAAAAAAGTAGAGATGATAAACAGAGGCATCTCGCCCATAGAAGATGTAGAGATTCAAGAATATCTTACAAAACTAACCACTGACCACTATCCACTCTCGGCTAAAGCCGGAAGCTTCAAAGCCACACTTGATAAAGAAGAGGCATATAGAGATGCCGATTATGTCATTATAGCAACACCGACAGACTATGATCCGCAAACCAACTACTTTAATACAAAAAGCATAGAATATGTAATACACGATGTACTCGGCATAAACCCAAATACGACTATGGTAATTAAAAGTACTGTTCCCGTAGGCTATACAAAAAGCTTAAGAGAGAAGTTCAATACGCAAAACATCATCTTCTCGCCTGAATTTTTGCGTGAAGGCAAGGCTCTTTACGACAATCTTTATCCAAGCAGGATTATAGTCGGGGAGAAGAGCAAAAGAGCAGAGATTTTCGCCTCTTTGCTAGCAGAGGGTGCCATCAAAAAAGATGTCAACATTCTCTTTACCGACTCAACCGAAGCCGAAGCCATAAAGCTTTTTGCAAATACTTATCTTGCTATGAGAGTGGCATACTTCAATGAGCTTGACTCTTACGCAGAATCGCACGGGCTTAATACCGAGCAGATTATAAAAGGAGTAGGGCTAGATCCTCGCATAGGAACTCACTATAACAATCCTAGTTTCGGATATGGCGGATACTGCTTGCCAAAAGATACGAAACAGCTTCTTGCGAACTATGCGGATGTGCCTTCAAATATGATAGAGGCTATAGTAAAAGCCAATTCAACAAGAAAGGATTTTATAGCTGAGAGCATAATCAGAAAAAACCCAAAAATAGTAGGGGTTTATAGACTTGTTATGAAAAGCGGAAGCGATAATTTTAGAAGCTCCGCAATTCAAGGCATTATGAAGCGCATAAAGGCAAAAGGCATAGAAGTCGTTATCTATGAACCTGTTTTGGAAGAAGATAGCTTCTTTAACTCAAGAGTTATAAAAGATTTGGATGAGTTTAAAAAGATAAGCGATGTCATAGTGGCAAACAGACTAAGCGAGTCTATAACGGATGTAAAAGATAAAGTCTATACCAGAGATATATTTAATAGTGATAGTTAAGGAGTTCTAGGTGTTAGCAAAAGAAGAGATTTTAAAAAGAGCCCTTGAGAGAAAAAACAGAATCACTGTGAATCAGGTCGATGCAAAATCAGAGCTAAACAACTCTTTTACAAAATTTCTCTCACCTCTTGATTCTTGGGAACTTTTGGCGAAGATATCAAATGAGATGTATTTTTTACAGACAGGAATAAAACCTGACAACAGAGTTGACAAAGCCGTAGTAAACATAGTTCAAAAAGGTATTATTTAATGTACTTAACACAAGACTATCAAGATATTATAGAGCTCTTTAACATAAACCAAGTAAAATATATTGTAGCAGGTGCTTATTCTATGAGTGTTTTTGGATATGCCAGAAGTACTTACGATATAGATTTATGGATAGCAAAAGATGATGAAAATGTTCAAAAAGTGCTAAATTCGCTACAAGAATTTGGCGTGCCTTTTGAAATTGAGAAAAAAGATCTTCAAAAAGAGAATAATGTTATACAAATCGGCGTAATCCCAAACCGTATTGACATCTTGACGGATATTGACGGTGTAAAGTTTGATGATGCTTGGAACAATAAACAAGTTAGAATAATTGACAACTTGAATGTAAATGTGCTGGACATTCACGATATTATAAAAAATAAAAGCTCTACTAACAGACCAAAAGATAAATTAGATGTAATTGAGCTAAATAAATTATTAAAAGAGGAAAACTAATTTGAAGATACTAGTAACAGGAACAGCAGGCTTCATTGGCTACCACTTGGCAAAAAAACTCCTTGAGCAAGGTGATGATGTAGTAGGGCTTGATAGTATAAATGACTACTATGATGTAAATCTAAAGTATGCAAGACTAGCAGAACTAGGTATTAATATTGAAGATATTAAACAATTGCCAACCCCTAACCACTATACCCTATCCACTAGATTTCCAAAACATAAATTTTATAAGGCAAACTTAGAAGATACGCAAGCCATCAATCATATATTTAAAACCGAACAATTCGATGCGGTAGTAAACTTAGCTGCTCAAGCAGGTGTTAGATATAGCATAGAAAATCCGCATGCCTACATTCAAAGCAATGTTATCGGGTTTATGAATATACTTGAGGCTTGCAGAAATTTTAATGTAAAAAATCTTGTTTATGCAAGCAGCTCTAGCGTATATGGATTAAACAAATCTCAACCTTTTAAAACAACCGATATGACGGATACACCCATAAGTCTATATGCGGCTACAAAAAAATCAAATGAGCTTATGGCTCACACATATAGCCATCTATACGGCATAAACACGGTCGGGCTTAGATTTTTTACCGTTTATGGACCTTGGGGCAGACCGGATATGGCACCGATGCTCTTTACTGATGCCATTTTAAATGACAGGGCTATAAAAGTATTTAATCACGGAGATATGAGCAGAGATTTTACCTACATAGACGATATAATAGACGGAGTCATAAAGATAATCGATAATCAACCTTCACTAACCCCTACGAATCATTATAGAATTTACAACATAGGAAATAACTCACCCGTACAGTTGCTTGACTTTATAAAGACTCTGGAAAATGTGTTAGGTAAAGAAGCAAAAAAAGAGTTTTTACCTATGCAAGACGGCGATGTGGTTTCTACCTATGCGGATGTAAGTGATCTTATAAATGATTTTGGCTACAAACCAAATACTCCTCTAAAGAGCGGAGTTGAGAAGTTTGTAAAATGGTATAGAGAATTTTACCGGGAAAAA
>JAUPKZ010000053.1 GCA_030837195.1 Campylobacterota bacterium | reverse complement strand
GTATGTTTTTTTAAATCATCTGTAAAAATATGGCAAATCTCAACCGTTGCATTTGCATTTAAAAGCAGCGATGCCATAGGCTTACCTACGATATTTGATGCACCTACAACAACACAGTTTTTACCTTTTACATCGATGTCATACTCATTCAATAGCTCCATTACGCCAAGAGGAGTGCACGGAACAAACCCATCAAGTCCCGTTGTTAGTCTGCCTACATTATAGGGATGAAATCCGTCAACATCTTTATTTGGATCTACAAGTTCAAGAATTTTTGTAGTATCTATATGTTTTGGAAGAGGTAGTTGTATAAGTATCCCGTCTATATTTGGGTTTGTGTTCATCATTTTGATTGTATTTTCAATAGCATCTTGAGATATATCTTCTGGCATTTCGTGCGTAACAGAATAAAAACCGACTCTATCGCACGCTTTTTTCTTCATATTTACATATGCAGCACTTGCAGGGTCTTGTCCTACCAAAATAACTGCAAGTCCGGGAATTAAACCCGTCTCTTTTTTAAATTCTTTTACACTATTTGCTATATTTGTTTCTATTTTTTGTGATAATGCTTTGCCGTCAAGAAGTTGCATTTAGCCCTCATAAATTATTTTTTTGATATTATAGCGTTATATGTTAAAAGGTCGCTTTATGAAATATCTATTATTTTTCCTCTTGCCTCTGTTTTTAAGCGCAGAGTCAAGTTTCATTACGCCTATGGAGTACGCAACCTCTCTCTACAAAAACCCCAGAGGCATAGGATGCCAAAAGTGCCACGGAGAGAGCGGAGAAGGGAAATTGGTAGCAAAATATATACATAAAAAAGAGGAAAAAGTTTTTGGAGGGGCAAAGATAAATGAAATGGATTTTACCGACTTTTATAGAGCTTTAAACAAAAGAATAGACGGTATGCCAAGGTACTTTTTAACAGATAAAGAGATTCAATCCCTTTATTTTTACCTTCAAGAAAAAAAGAAAGAGGAAAACAAATGATAAATAATTTAGATCAAATAAAAGATGCTTACCAGAGAAGAGATTTAGTTGCCTTAGATGCTTTGGCAATACCTATTTTTAGAAACATCAACAAAAGAGATGATTACCGTTCTGCTTTGATGCTATCATGTTCAAACATCGAACATCTCACAAAAATAGAACAACAAGAGGCCGATTGCATAATACTAAATCTTGAAGACGGCGTAAGTAGGGAGGATAAGCCTTTTGGATTGGTTTTATGCGCAATTTTCCTCTCTCACCATAAAAGATGCGATAAAAAACTAGTTGTCAGAGTAAATGCGCTTGATGAAGGAGGGTATGACGAAATAGCCTATCTAAATCAGTTTATGCCCGATGCCATAAGAGTTCCAAAAATAAGAAACAAAGAAGAGGTTGAATCTGTTCGTGAACTATTAGATGAACACATTGAACTTCATTTATCCATAGAGACAAAAGAGGCTTGGGAGAACTTGTCACAGCTTAGAGTTGATAAAAAAGTAAAAACTTTCTATCTTGGCATTTTAGATCTTTTTGCAGATATGAGTATCCCTCAAAACCTCATAAATCCACAAAACCCGACAATGCTCTATATTCTTTCTCATTTTTTGCTTACATGCAAAAGTATAGGAGTAAAACCGATCTCTTTTGTTTACCAAGACCACAGAAACTTGGAAGAATTTGAGGAGTGGTTGTCTCTGGAAAAAGAGATGGGCTATGAAGCAAAAGGGTGTATCTCTCCAAAGCAGGCAATTTTAGTAAATGAAAAATTCAAAGATGAAGAAAAAGAGATAGAAAGAGCAAGAGTTATAATAAAACTTTTTGAGCTTCATAAAGAAGAGGGCATTACAGGATTCGACGATGAAGAGTACGGCTTTATAGACGAACCTATATATAAAGGCGCTCTTGCGTTATTGGCAAAATACAAATAGCACTATTTTAGTATCTTGCTAAATTGTAAAACACATTGTAGCGGATTAGAATCTTCTCTTTTGGTCGCGGATAGCGGCTATATGCGTACTCGATTGTCTCTTTTGTAGTATCGTCGAGTACATAGTGTCCGCTTTTTTTCAAAAACCTAAAATCACTCATATCGCCGTTTGGATGCAAATAAAACTCTATTACATTCGTGCTGTTTACATTCATATCTCTTCTTAGATTTACCGATGCGACTCTATTTAAAACCTCTTGGGTTATTCTTCTCATTATCTCTTGATTATCAAGAAGATACTGCTGTTGCCCAGGAGTTAGTTTGCCAAATTCATCTCCATAAAGTTCTCTTATATCGGAATTGGCTATATTGCTACCGCCCAAGCTTTTTTTAGACTCCTGCTTTGGCTCTTGAGAGGATTTATCTTCCCTCATCCACGAAAATGGGTCGCTTGATGTTTTTTTCTCCTCTTTTGGCTTCTCTAGAGGTATATA
The DNA here is from genome assembly GCA_030837195.1 of Campylobacterota bacterium. Taxonomy (GTDB): domain Bacteria; phylum Campylobacterota; class Campylobacteria; order Campylobacterales; family Sulfurimonadaceae; genus Sulfurimonas. The sequence continues at coordinate 9,018 of JAUPKZ010000053.1, read as the reverse complement.
AGGCTCATTTGGCGGAAGAGGTTCTATTTTTTTCTCTTCAACCTTTTTTTCTTTTGGCTCCGGTTTATTATTTATAGGCAGTGTGTTGCTTTTTGGCTCTTCTTGAACCTTCTTTTGATTATATTTTACTATCTCTTTTAGTTGTGAGCCTTTTGGCATCGGCAGTGCAACATCCATAGGTTTTTGAGTAGGTTTTTTTGCTTCTCCGGCTTCTTTAAATTTTTGAGGCATCTCTTTTAGAGATATTTTTATCTTATTCTCTTTTTGCTCTTTTTTTATCTCCGGCGTAAGCGCTCCAAGCAGCCAAAACAGCAGAAATAGTAAAGCGTGTATTAAAAGTGCGACAAAAAGTGCAAATGATGAACGACTCAAGCTAATCCAAATTGTTAAATTTTTTAGGGCATTATAACTAATGTAGATTAATACAACTTTGCTATAATGACAAAAAAATTAAGGTTATTTTATGAGCATAGATAATTCATTAAAAGCTTTTAAAGAAGCACAAAGTTTGATTCCCGGAGGTGTAAATTCTCCGGTTAGAGCATTCAAAAGCGTTGGGGGAACACCTCTTTTTATAAAAGAGGGCAGAGGTGCACATCTCATAGACATAGACGGCAATAGCTATGTGGACTTTGTTCAAAGCTGGGGACCGCTTATTTTCGGACATAGAGACGAATCAATAGAAAATGCGGTTATAGAAGCGGTAAAACACGGGCTTAGTTTCGGTGCTCCGACAGAGGCTGAGAGCGAGTTGGCAAAACTCGTTATATCCATGTTTGACTCTATCGAGAAGATAAGATTTGTAAGCAGCGGAACGGAAGCGGTTATGAGTGCTATAAGACTTGCAAGAGGATATACGGGGCGAGACGATATAGTGAAATTTAAAGGTTGTTACCACGGACATAGCGATTCTCTTTTAGTTCAAGCCGGAAGCGGTGCCGCGACTTTTGGAAACCCAAGCTCACCGGGAGTTCCTGCCGACTTTACTAAACATACACTTTTAGCAGAGTATAACAATATAGAAAGCGTCAAGAGATGCTTTGCGGATTCCAAAAATATAGCTTGTGTTATCATAGAGCCCATAGCCGGAAATATGGGGCTTGTTCCGGCAGATAAAGAGTTTTTACATGAACTAAGAGCTCTTTGCAATGCAAACGGCACACTGCTTATATTTGATGAAGTTATGAGCGGTTTTAGAGCTACCATAAACGGTGCAGAATCTATAACTGGAGTAAAACCAGACATTGTTACTTTAGGAAAAGTTATAGGCGGCGGTATGCCTGTTGGTGCGTTTGGCGCAAGAGCCGACATTATGGCTAAACTCTCGCCTGAGGGACCGGTATATCAAGCAGGAACACTTAGCGGAAACCCTGTTGCTATGGCAGCAGGTCTTGCGGCTATAAAAAAGCTAAAAGCTCATCCGCAAGTCATATCCACGCTAAATCAAAGAGCTAAGAGACTTGTTGAAGGTATGCAGCAAGAAGCTCTAAAGTACTCTATAGCTATGCAAATAGACACAAGAGGAAGTATGTTTGGATTTTTCTTTAACGAAAATCCGGTAAAAAACTTTGCAGACGCTTGTAAATCAGATGAAGCTCTTTTTGCAAAATTTCACTCTATGATGCTGCAAGAAGGATTCTACTTTGCTTGTTCACTTTATGAAACAGGTTTTATCTCAACCGCTACAACCGATGAGATGATAGAAGATGCCATAAAAGCGAGTGGTAGAGTATTTAAAGCTTTGTCAGATGCAAAATAAAAATATAAATAACGAAGAAACTCCAAAATTTAAACCCATTATAGAAGCTGCAGATCATCTATCTTTGGGTATATCCATAGTAGTGGCTATTGCTATGGGTATAGGAATAGGGCTTTTACTTAAAAAATATACCGAAGTTAGCTGGACTCTATGGATAGGAGTTTTTATAGGTATTGCGGCAGCTATTTCAAATGTATATAAAGCGTACTCAAAACAGTACAAAGAGTATGAAGAGTTGGCAAAAAAGCCAAGATATGCTGCCAAAAAAAAGCTTCAAGATGATGAAGACGATGAGGATTACGGTGAAAAAAGCTATTAAACTTTTAACACTTAGCGAGCTTGCAATTATATTACTTAATATTATTTCTTTTGAATTTTTTATAAACGCACAAATAGCGTTTTTAAGCAGCTTCTTTATCATTTTAGGTTCTATGTATGCATATAAAAATATGATAGACCATAAAATAAAAAATGAAGAGATAGACGAAAAAAGAGATGATATAGACTCTATTTTAGACCCTTATGAGCTTGATGATGAAACGCCCATAAATGAAAAACCCATAGAAGAGCTTGACTTAAAATCAATAGTAAAAGAAGAAAAAAAGAAGATAAAACTTCTAAATATGAGTGATGTGAAAAAAGGTTCAAGTGCCTCTTTTTCACCATATAGACTAGTTCCATATCTGTTTTTGATTATCGCCTTTATTGCACTTAAAAATAATGAACTGCTTAATATAGAAGTCTATCTGCCATCTCTTCTTTTTGGAGTTATTGTGGGGTATATGATTGGCGTATGATTTAAAAAATTTGGCACATTTTATGCTATCTTAGATATATATTATCAAAGGGGAAAAGCATGACAACGCATAAAACAGGTTTTTTGATAACTATTTCTAAAATTATTTTAACTATTTTTAGAAAGCGTAGATGGGGTGAAAATTGGTGATTATGAAGTAATCATAGGAAGATTTATAGTTGTCTTTTTTTGTATATCTATATAAAAGTTTGTATTTGAGGCCAGTACTTTTAGTTCATTTATCTTCTCTTCATTGATATTTGCAGAACTTACCTCAACGGAGAAAATACTATATTTTTTATCTCCAAATTTTATATGTTCACCGATTCTATAAAAAATTCTTGTCATGATTTTATCGCTCTCTTCATAGCAGGCATATATTTTTGTGAGTATTTTTAAAAAACTATTAGAATCGACTATAATCTCCGGAATAGTAGGGTCAAAATCCTTTTCAAAAACCGCTTTTGCGCTTATAGATTGTGTCGCTATGCACAAATCCACAAGGGCATAAATATTTACAAGTTCACCGATCGGTTTTGGTTTGTTAAGTTTAAAAGAGGGTGCTTGATAGAGCTTTATACCTATCTCTTGGTCGTTTTCATACCCTACAGTTAAGCCAAAAAATCTGTAACGACCAAAGTTTAGCTCAATAAATGTTGTCTTAAACCCAAACGAGATACTTGCATAGGTTGTTGCAAGGCTAAAGAGTTCTTCTGAAGCAATAGTTCCAAGCAAAAACTGCGCTTCTGCATTTAAAGATAGTATTTTTCCGCTTGAGCTAAAGAGCACGAAAGGGTTATAATCATACTCTATCCACTGCTGCTCAAATGTCATTTTTGCTACTCTTCTATATAATTTTTAAGTTTTCTTCCAACTTTTGGATGCTTTAGCTTTTTAATAGCACTAGACTCTATTTGACGAACCCTCTCTCTTGTGACATTTAGTTCTTTTCCAATCTCTTCTAGAGTTCTATCAGACTCATCGTCCATTATCCCAAATCTTAGTTTAATAACTGCTTTTTCTCTCTCGTTTAACTGTTCAAGAACTTGCTCGATTTGTACTCTTAAATCATCTTTTAGTATAGCATCGCTTGGAGATAGTGAAGTTTTATCTTCTATAAAATCACCAAATCTTCCATCATCCTCGCTACCTATAGGAGCTTCAAGGCTTATAGGCTCTTTTGTGATTTTGATAACATTCTTAACCTTCTCTACGGACAATCCTACTTCTTGAGCAATAATTTCTACATCAGGCTCTCTTCCATGCTCTTGAAGGTGTTTACGCATAATTTTATTTATACGGTTAATAGTCTCAATCATATGAATCGGAATGCGGATAGTTCTTGCCTGATCTGCAATAGCGCGAGAGATTGCCTGACGAATCCACCAAGTAGCATAAGTTGAAAACTTATATCCTTTTTGGTACTCAAACTTATCAACCGCCTTCATAAGACCAATATTGCCCTCTTGAATAAGGTCAAGAAACGGAAGACCACGATTTGTATATCTCTTTGCAATAGACACGACAAGTCTTAGGTTCGATTTTGCCATTCTTGTCTTTGAAGTTTCAGAGATATTTTTTCCTCGCTTTATCTGTTCTAAAATATCGGCTAGTTTCTCAGGCTCCATATTAAAGCTATTTTTTGAAGCCTCTTTGGTCTGAACAAGTTTTTTTATCTCCATATAGGTGCTAACCATCGTAGCTTCCGGTACCATAGCAGCAATCTCTTCTTTGCCAAGATCGCAAATTTTTTCAACCAAAAATTTATGGTTTGCTTTTAGAGTTGCGTTAAATAAAGGCAGTTTGTACTCTAGTCTTTTTAGCTCTTTTGAGTATCCCTCATCGCTTTTTAATGCAGTCTCCATTGCTTTTACAAGCTCATTTATTAGTTTAGAAGTCGGACCTAAGTCTAAGAGCTTCTCTTTTAAAATGCGTTTTTTGTATGTAAGCGTTATATAGTATTGAACCGAATCTAAACTTACTTCACTTTCTGCTATTTCCGGTGCTTTTTCTGTAAATTTTACCCAGTCTTTTTTTGCTTTTTCAAGCTCTTTAAAGCTTACTGTTACTTTTTCTACTCTGCTTTTATCTTTGCTTGAGAGTACTTTTTCTTTTTCGACATTTTCATCATCTTCATCAATCTCATCATCAATATCTTCGTCTAAATCATCTTCGGCATCATCTTTTTCATCTTCAAAGCTCTTAAATAGCTCTTTTACTCTTCTTTCTCTGTTTATAAGAGGCTCTTTATAGTCTAAAATAAAATCTATAAGATAAGGAACAGAACAGATAGCATCTATGATGATACTCTCACCTTTTTCTATAAGTTTTGATATCTCTATCTCTTCATCTTTTGACAATAGAGGAATTTGCCCCATTTCACGAAGATACATACGAACCGGAGAGTCTGATCTTGACCACTCAAGAAGCTCATGCTCTTTTAGTATGTCAAATTCATCCGTTTCATTGTTTTCTATCATCTTTCTTTGAGCTGTTTTTTTTGCTTCAGCCTCTTTGTCGTTTAATAGTTTTGCATGTTCGGATGATGTATATATACAAAAGTTGTTTTTTTGTATAAGTTTAAAAATAGTATTTACTTGTGAAGCAGTAGGTTGTTTGTCAAAAAGGTCAAGAAGCGCTTCGTATGTAGAACACTCTTTTGGTTTTTGATTGGAAAAAAAAGCTTCAATAGCCTTGTTTAAATCTTTAGCTGTCATAGAAGGTAGCCTTATGGGTTTGTTTTTTTAAGATTTTTTTAAATGTGGATTATACCCAAATAGTCTTAAAAACAGTTTTTTAAAAGTTGGAACGAGCTTTGCTTTTGAGTTGAAATATTTAAACAAAGGCATCTTATGCAAAGTGGATATTACAGTTCTGCAGCCGGAATGGTGACACAGTTTAATAGACTTGACACCATTGCAAACAATCTTGCAAATGTAGGAAGTGCCGGCTACAAAGAAGACAATCTTATCATAGGCGGCTTCTCTAGGCTTTTTAAAGAGGCAAGAGATGAGCTTCCTTTAGAAAATCATACAAAAGAAGCGGCGCAGTATCTTAATCGCGCAATGACAAAAACGCCGCAAGTAATTGATGATTATACCGATTTTTCGCTCGGTGTTATGCAGGAGAGTAATAATAACCTTGATTTGGCGCTTGCAAAAGAGGGGCTTTTCTTTTTGGTAAAAACTCCACAAGGCGTAAGGCTAACTAGAGATGGAACATTTACAAAGAGCGATGATGGAACGCTTATGACAAAAGACGGCTATGAAGTTTTGCCAAATGACTACTTCGCTTCAAACCAGTCCATAAAATTAAATCCCGAAGATAGCTTAATCGAGATTGATAAAAACGGCCAAATTTTAACAAGTGCCGCAAATACGGCAAATTTCGTGCAAAATTCTAAAATATTTGTAGCAAGACCGGATAATATAGATATGCTTCAAAAAGAGGGCAATAACCTATATAAGTACGACGGGATTGAAAATATTCAAAGCTCAAACGATAGCGGCGCAGTACTTCAAGGGTTTATAGAAAAAAGCAATGTAAATGCCGTAAAAATGATGACTCAAATGATAGAAACAAGTAGGCTCGTTGAGATGTACCAAAAAGCAATGGATTCTCAGATGAATGATATGAACCGCGATGCAATTGAAAAAATTGCCAAAAAATCTTAAAGGAGAAACTAAACTATGATGCAATCATTATATACTGCTTCAACAGGAATGTTGGCAATGCAGACTCAAATAGATACTACCGCAAATAATATTGCCAATGTTAACACGATAGGCTTTAAAAAATCTCGTGCAGAGTTTGCAGACTTGATGTACAAAGTCATGGAGTATGCAGGTACCGCAACAAGTGATGCTTCAAAAAGCCCAACCGGAATCGAAGTGGGGCTTGGGGTAAGACCGACGGCAATCAATAAAATATTTTCGGAGGGAAGCTTAAAGCAGACGGACAATCAACTGGATATGGCAGTAACCGGCAACGGCTTTTTTAAACTTGAGCTTCCAAACGGAAGTGAAGTTTATTCAAGAAACGGTGCATTTAAGGTAGATGAAAACGGAACGCTTGTAAATAGCGACGGATACAAAGTCATCCCGGAAGTTGTTATCCCGCCGGATGCTACAAGCGTGAGCGTGGGAACAGACGGAACTATAACAGTCGTTCAAGCAGGACAGACTCAAGCTACACAAGTAGGGCAAATTACTTTAACAAACTTCATAAATCCTGCAGGACTCCATTCTCTAGGAGACAATCTTTATACGGAAACAGATAGCTCCGGTCAGCCTGTTGAGGGAACGGCAGGGCTTGATGGACTCGGAAATATCAGACAAGGTTTTGTAGAGCTTAGTAATGTCGAACTTGTTGTTGAACTAACAGACCTTATCACAGGGCAAAGAGCCTATGATTCAAATTCAAAAATCATTACCGCAAGTGATGAGATGTTGCAAACTACAAATAATCTAAAAAGATAAAACTACCTAAAGGATGTGTAATATCATTTAATATTACACATCTTATCTCTCTTGGCTTTTTCATTTTATCAAAATACAATATCATTTTGGGTACAATCGCAAAATTATTTCAAAAATATAATCTAGGATTTTTATATGCAAAAAGCAAATATAAACGGAAAAGTTTGGAAATTCGGAAAAGATATAGATACGGATCTAATCATAGCGGCTCGTTATTTAAACACATCCGTACCTGAAGAACTGGCTAAACATGTTATGGAAGATGCAGATCCTGACTTTGTAAAAAAAATGAGCAGAGGCGATGTTATAGTAGCAGGTGAAAATTTCGGATGCGGAAGTTCCCGTGAACATGCTCCTATTGCCTTAAAAGCTGCCGGTGTGGCCGCAGTTATTGCTCCTACTTTTGCACGCATATTTTATCGTAACGCTTTTAATATGGGGCTGCCTATATTTGAGCTAAAAGAGAGTGATGAAATCGCCGAGAGTGATGAAATAAGCATTGATATGAACAGCGGAACCGTTATAAACAAAACAACAAATAAATCGTACAGCTTCATACCGATTCCACCTTTTATGCAAGAACTCATTGATGCAGGCGGATTGATGAATTTTGCTCAAAATGAAGTTAAAGGAAAATAATGAAAACATATAAAATTGCACTTATAAAAGGCGACGGTATAGGACCTGAGATTATTGATGAAGCAGTAAAAGTACTAGATTCCGTTGCATCTTGTTTTGATTTTGATTTTGAGTACGAAGAGGCTCTTATGGGCGGTTGTGCTTATGATGTTACCGGCGATCCTCTCCCGCAAGAGACTATTAACATAGCATTAAACAGCGATGCCGTTTTATTTGGTGCTATTGGAGGAGTAAAGTGGGACAAACTGCCTCGAGAAAAAAGACCTGAAAGCGGGCTTCTTAGATTCCGTAAAGAGCTTGGCGTTTACGCAAATCTTCGTCCTGCCGTTGTTTATGATGAGCTTATCAATGCTTCATCGCTAAAGCCTAGTGTTGTAAAAGGCGTTGATTTGATGGTTGTAAGAGAACTTATCGGAGGCATCTATTTTGGAGAGCCAAAAGGTCGTGACGAAAACAAAGGTTGGAATACTATGGTTTACACTCGCGACGAGATAGTAAGAATTGCTCATCAGGCATTTAAAATAGCTATGACTAGAAGCAAAAAAGTTTGTTCTATCGATAAAGCAAATGTACTAGATGTCTCTCAATTGTGGAGAGAAGTTGTAGAAGATGTTGCAAAAGAGTATCCTGAAGTTGAGCTATCTCATATGTATGTTGACAATGCCGCTATGCAGCTTATCCGTGACCCTAAACAATTTGATGTTATGCTAACCGGAAATATATTTGGAGATATACTAAGCGATGAAGCCAGTATGCTCTCAGGCTCTATCGGTCTGCTTCCATCAGCTTCGGTTGGAGCTAAAATAGGTGTTTATGAGCCTATCCACGGTTCTGCACCGGATATTGCAGGACAGGGTATTGCAAATCCTATAGCTACCATAGCTTCTGCTTCTATGATGCTTAGATATGCGTTAGGGGAAAATGAGGCAGCAGATAAAATTGACAATGCTATCAAAAGAGCTCTAAAAGAGGGGTACAGAACAAAAGACTTGGCAGCATATGACGCTAAAGAAGTTTGTTCAACAAGTGAAATGGGTTCTATAATTGCAAACTATGCAGCAAAATGAAAACACTCACGCTTGCAAATATATATGAACTTCAGGGACTAAAAGAAGAAGCTCTTGAGATATATAAAGAGATCTTAAAAAAAGAGCCTTCCAATAGCGATGCGAAGATCGCCATAAGAAGACTCTCCGGTATGAGAAAAAAATTTTTAAATGTAAATACCCAGATGAAAAGCTTTTTTCTAAAAATGGAAGATGAAGTTGAGTTTTACGAATTTGAAAGGTGGTTATTAAAAATATGGAACTAAAAGATGTAATTCTTTCTACTTTAGCAGAGATGGA
>JAUPKZ010000052.1 GCA_030837195.1 Campylobacterota bacterium | reverse complement strand
TTTTAATGCAAGAAGATAAACAAAGATGGAATGAGAGATATTTGGATAATCCTATGCCGCAAACTGTCTCGCCTTTGCTTGAAAAGTACATTTCTCATGCAAAAATAGGAGAGGCTATAGATGTAGCATGCGGAACAGGGCGCAATACACACTTTTTGGCAGACCTTGGATTTACGGTAGATGCTATCGATATATCCGACTATGCTCTTGGTAAAGTAAAAAGCAGTGCAATGATCAACAAGATAGATGCAGATTTGGATAAATACAACTTAACCCCAAATAAGTATAATTTGATAGTAAATGTAAATTATTTAAATCGCCGCCTTGTTTCCCAGATGAAAGATGCACTCAAGAGCGGAGGTGTTTTAATATTTGAGACATTTATAGTAGCGCATGGTGATTTTAATATGCCTACAACAAATCTTGACTATCTTTTGCGTAAAAATGAGCTCTTACACTCTTTTATAGGGCTTGATATTGTTTACTATGAAGAGAGAATAGATATAAATTTAAGGGGTGAAAAGATAAAGGTTGCCTCTTTGGTGGCTAAAAAGCTATAATTTTTTTTTATAATTTTTTTAGTAAAAAAAGTTTTTTATTTGCTATAATTCTATATAAAATTTATATTTAAAAAGAAAAGGAAACGCACAATGATGAAAAAGATATCGGTACTGTTTGTTGTTTTTTTGTTTTCAACACTCTCTATGGCAGCTGATGTATCAGTTAATTATGGCGGTGAGGTAGTAAAAGTTAAAGGAAAATTTCCTGCAGTAGGGGCAAAAGCGCCCACTGCTCGCGTAACTCAGCCTGATTTTTCCGTAAAAACAATCGGCGGAAAAACCGATAGAGTGCAAGTTATAGTAACTGTACCTTCCATAGACACTCCTATTTGTTCGGCACAATCAAAAAGATTTGATGAAGAGATAAAAAAGTTTCCTGAAGTTGATATGACGGTTATTTCTATGGACCTTCCGTATGCAGACGATCGCTTTTGTAAAGGACAAGGTATTAAAAACATCTCTATAGCTTCTGATTTTGCTTACAGCGAGGTAGGAGAAAATTACGGTGTTGTCGTAACGGACGGCGAACTTAAAGGGTTGTTGATTAGAGCGATTTTTATCGTAGGTAAAAACGGGAGAATTGTTTACCAAGAGATAGTATCTGATATCAACAAAGAACCTGACTACAACAAAGTAATGGAAGCTATAAAAACTGCTAATGCTTTAAAATAAGTGCTAAGCACGGTCAATAGTTTCTTGAGGAGCTTGATATTTTTACTAAATTAAATCTTTTTTTTATCGTTTTAATTGTTTTGCCGCTTTCTCTATTCTCGGATGATGATTTGTCGGCAAGAGTAAATATATTACAAGATAAGAATGAGTTTAATATCATTTTAAGTACCGAAAAAAAGAACTATATACTAGAAGACACTCTAAGCTTAGATATAAGTGATGGAGCATCTTTTAATAGTGTTTTTTATCAAGGCTCTGAAGTTTACGAAGGTAAGAATATTTTTTGGGGTAAAACAAAAATAAAAGCCATCGTAGAAGCAGGGCAAGATAAAGAGTTCAACCTTGTTTTAACATACCAAATATGCAACAAATCTCACGAATGCACGGAAGCTCAAAAATATGAAAAAATATTTAAGCTCTCAAGTGCAACTCAAGCTAACGAAACATCCACAAATAAAACTCAGAAGATAGAGCCGTGTGCCAAAGATGAAATCTGTTCTGACTCTAAAGAAAAAGTAGATATATTCAACGATAGAGTTACAACTCTAACATCCGGCGACGCAAACCAAAGCAATAGTGACGCTACCCAAACAAAAAATGAACAAGACAGTATTGCGGAGATGCTGAAAAACAAAAATTTACTCCTAACATTAGTAACTTTTTTTGGTTTTGGATTTTTGCTTGCATTTACTCCGTGTATGCTACCTGTCATCCCAATACTCTCTGCCGTTATAATTTCCAAAAAAGAGAATATAAGCACAAAAGAGGGATTTATGCTCTCTCTTATATATGTAGTTTCAATGTCTGTTGTTTATGCTTTAGCGGGAGTTATTGCGGCGTCGCTTGGAAGCAATATTCAAGCCTTTTTTCAACAGCCGTGGATCATAGTTTTATTTAGCATATTCTTTTTTGCACTTGGGTTGGCAATGTTTGGAACATTTACTATACAGATGCCAAAAAGCATACAATCATTTATGAATAGCAAAGCGCTTTACGGAAAAGATAGAACATATTTTAATGTCACTTTACTAGGGATACTCTCGGCACTTATAGTCGGTCCTTGTGTTGCACCGCCGCTAGTAGGTGCACTTATATACATTAGCCAAACAGGAAATGAGTTTATAGGCGGGCTTTCTCTGTTTTTAATGAGCTTTGGAATGGGCGTGCCTCTGCTTCTAATAGGTGCAGGTGCCGGCAGATTTATGCCAAAACCAGGTCCTTGGATGGTTGATGTTAAACTGTTTTTTGGCTTTATGATGATTGGATTTTCAATATGGGTTTTATCTCGCATAGTCGATGGGCAGATAATTTTACTTTTATTGGGAATTTTACTCGCTGCCGTTGCAGTTTTTATGAATATATTTGAAAATAAAGCATGTTCTGCTATTGATAGCATATACCATTTAAAAAAATTAATAGCTCTGCTTGTTTTGATGTACGGTATTATTTTAATGATAGGTTCGATTGCAGGCGCGACAAACATCAAAGACCCGCTAGAACCGTTTAAAGCAAAATTTATTAGCGATAAAAGACTCTTGCTCGCAGAATTTAAAACCATATCGACCGAAGAGTTTGATGCAACGGTACAAAAGCTGCAAAAACCGGCAATGATAGTTTTTACGGCACAGTGGTGTGACAACTGCAAAGAGCTTGACGCAAATGTGCTTGGTAAGGTTGAAGTAACGCAGCAGCTAGATTTATTTGAACTCATAAAAGTAGATGTTACGCAAGTTAGAGATATAGATATAGAGCTATTAAAAAGATTTTCATTGTACGGTCCTCCCGGCATACTCTTTTATGATACAAACAAAAAAGAGTTGCAGAACTTTCGCCTCTCCGGTAGTAAAGATAAAAAGCTATTTTTAGAGCATATTCAAAAAGTAAAAGCTGCTCTTTAGCAGCCTAGCTTCCATACCGCTAAAACACACTTTAAAAAACTTCCCATTTGTAAATAAATTGTCAACAAATACTAAATAAGGCTTTGACAATTTTCATTCATACTTCTACTATCAAAACAAAATAGAGGAGTTAAAAATGATAAAGACGCTAAGTGCCTTGCTTATGAGTATTTCACTTATACAAGCATTCGAGTTAAACACCCAAATGAAAAAGTTTATGGATGAGTTGCTTATAGAAGCAAAAAAACAAAATCCAAACCTTAAAGAGTTTGATTACTCTAGAGGTGAGAAGATTTTTACAACGGAACAAGTCGGTAAAAAAGGCAAAAAAATCTCTTGTGTGACCTGCCATACGGCGGATTTATCCAAAAAAGGGCTAAATGAAAACACAAATAAAGCCATAGAGCCGCTATCTCCATTAGCAAATCCAAAAAGATTTACTGACACTAAAGAGGTGAAAAAGTGGCTTAAGAGAAATTTTAACGATGTTTATAACAGAGAGGGCACTGCTCAAGAACAAGGCGATGTAGTAACTTACATCATCAATAAAAAATAAAAATAAAGGATATATTATGAAAAAAATAGTCATTGCATCAATATTGATAGCGGGAAGTTTGTTTGCAGATAGCTCGTTTTTTGGTAGCAAAAAAGATGTTGCGCCGGCAACGGACGAGCTTTATCTAAAAGAGTGCGGAAGCTGCCATTTTGCTTATCAGCCGGGGCTTCTTCCTAGTAGGTCTTGGGTTAAAGTGATGGATGGTTTGGATAACCATTTCGGTACAGATGCATCTCTTGATGCAAAAGATAGTAAAAGCATTTTAAAGTACCTAGTGGACAACTCTGCAGAAAAGTTTACAAACTACAAAAGAAGTAAAAAGATAAACGATAGTGTCGCTGCTGCCGAAACTCCTATCGCTATAACAAAAACACGCTATTTTATACAAAAACATAGAGAGCTCTCGGCAAAGCATATAGAACAAAAAGAGGTCAAGTCCCTAGCTAACTGCATGGCTTGCCATACAAAAGCCGATAAAGGTTCATACAATGAAAGAGAGATCAACATTCCAAATTTCGGAAAATGGGAAGATGACTAAAGTTTATGTTTGGAGCCTTTTTACAAGGCTCTTTCATATATTGCTTATTGTTGGTATAGGCGCAACATTTATAATAGCAGAGGTTGAAGATTTGCTTCATTACCATGCCATTATCGGCTATATGCTTGGTTCTTTATTGATATTTAGAGTTATTTGGGGTTTTATGGATGTAAAATTCTCAAATTTTAGAGATTTTAATTTTAGTATTATAGATTTAATTGATTATCTCTCAACCCTATTTGGCAATAAAAAAGAGTATATCGGTCACAATCCTGCTTCAAGTTGGGCAATAGCGGCTATGATTGGTTTAGGTTTAGCATCGGTTATAAGCGGTGTCGTCGTTTACGGCACGCAAGAAGGAATGGGAATATTATCTTTTTTAAATAGTTCATTGTTTAAAGAGATGAACTTTTTTGAAGATTTACACGAATTTTTTGCAAACGCATTTATGGTTGTTATATTTATGCACATTGCAGGAGTGCTTATAGATAGAGTATTTCATAAATCGCAAGCACTTAACTCTATCATAAATGGGTATAAAACAGGTAATACAACAAGTTTAAAACTTACAATTTTTCAAAAAATTTTTGGTGTTGTGTGGATTATTTTACCTATTTTTATTTTTGCATACCTTTTGCTTCACCCGTCAAATATTTTGATAGCCGATGCAAATAAGCCTGTTAATTATAAAGTAGAACATGAGCTTTTTGCTAAAGAGTGTATATCATGTCATACGCTCTATCCGCCATATTTGTTGCCAAAAGAGTCATGGGTAAAAATGATGGATAACTTGGAAAATCATTTTGGGGATGATGCTTCACTAGATGAAGCGGATAAAAACTCCATACAAGAGTATCTTGTTAAAAATGCTGCCGATAGCTCGACAAAAGAGGCGGCTTTTAAAATTTTAAACAGTATAAAAGACAAAGATGTAATTGAAATAACAAAAACACCTTATTGGGAGCAAAGACATAGCTCAATAGATGAAGCAGCTTTTAAGAACAAAGCTATTGCTTCAAAATCAAATTGTAAAGCTTGCCATAAAAACATAGAGCAAGGTTTATTAAATGATAAAGATATTAAAATACCTAAGCTGACATAGGAAATAAGATGAAATTTATAGTAATATCGGTACTGTTTTTTATCTCTTTATTTGGGGATGAGGAACATCATCACAGAAACAAAGAACTCTCTCATCTTGAGCTCTCAAAAGAGCAGGGTGTACAGATGAAAAAAATATTAAAAGATTTTAGAACTGAATTAAAAGAGTTTGATGAGCTAAAAGATGACATTGAAAATGCAAAAAAGGAGCTTTTTTTAAAAGAAAACCTTGACATAGTCCAGCTAGATAAGCTAAATGCCAAAACCGACTCAAGAGCAAGAGAGATTGAGGTGAATTTTCTTATAAAAGTACATGCTCTTTTACACCCTAAACAAAGAGAGCGATTTATATACTATTTTGATGACTGGGAAGTAAAGTAATGAATAATATATTGCTTGTAGAGGATGATCTAGATATGCAGATGCTAATTTGCGACTATCTAAAAAACTACGGTTTTAATGTAGAAGCATTTGCCAAGCCGCTTGAGGCTATATCTCACTTAGAAAAAAACATAGACAAATATTCTCTCATAGTGCTTGATTTGATGCTGCCTCAGATAGATGGTTTTGATGTATGCAAAAAAATCAGGCAGATATCTTCTATTCCTATCATAATTTCATCGGCAAGATCTGAGATAGGCGATAAAATTTTAGCTTTTGACATAGGCGCAGACGACTATCTCTCAAAGCCTTACGAGCCAAGAGAGCTTGTTCTTAGAATAAATGCCATACTAAAAAGAGGTGCAAGCAAAAATAAAATCATAGGCGATTTTGAGATAAACGAAGATAGCCATGAGATAAAAATTGATGGTTTATCGCTTGATTTGACAAGAGTCGAGTATGATATTTTAAATCTTTTTTTACAAAACAGAGGAAAAGTTTTATCCAGAGAAAGCATATCAAACGGAGTAAACGCGATTGAGTATAACTCAAAAGAGAGAACCATAGATATGCATATAAGCAATATCCGCCAAAAAATCGGAGATGACCCAAAAGACCCTAGATATATAAAATCTATATGGGGCATGGGCTATAAGTTTATAGGATAAGCGATGTCAATATTTTACAAAGTTATTCTCTTTTTTCTTATAAGCTTCTCTTTGATGATTTTTGTCTCTGCTAAAGTAAATGAACTGACACAAAACACGATTGAAACTCTTCTTGAAGATAAGTATATTTATGTATCTGACGAGCTTTTTACATATCTCTCCAATAACAACCAAACAAATTTAGAAAAAAAACTAAAAGAGCTAAAGTTTGAAGTTGTTGCAGACAAAGAACACTATCTTAAATCCTCATCCGTTTTGCATCGTTATGATACCGAACTCTCAAGCATTAAAATTTTAAAACATGAAGATAACAAATACCTTCTCTATATGAGGTATCTAGATGATGATATCTTAGTGCTTGACAAGTCGCAAAATAGAAGCTTTGAGCAAAAAGAGTTTTTAGATTATATGATTATGGCAGATATATTGATTTTAATTATTCTTTGTCTGCTTATACTAAAAATGGTCTATCCTTTAAAAGATATATCAAAAATAATGAGAAAATTCGGAAACGGCGAATACGATTTAAGAATCAATACAAGAAGCAAAGATGAGATAGGAGAGGTTGCAAAGACATTTAACTCTATGGCATCAAACCTTGAGGACTTAATCGTATCAAGACAAAGATTGCTCAGAGATATAGGGCATGAGCTAAAAACACCGATTTCAAAGTCAAAAATAGCTCTTGAAATGATTGATGATAGTAAATATAAAAAAATTCTAAATAAAACTCTCTCCCAAATCGATGAGATGGTAAACGAGCTTTTGCACATTGAAAAGCTAAATTCAAATCAAAATAGATTTCACATAGAGCAATTTAGCTCAGAAACACTTATAGCAGAAGCGCTTTCAAAGCTTTTTATAGAAGATGAGTCTCTTATAGATATAAAAATAGCTTCTAGCTTCAACATCAAAGGAGATCTTAACTATCTCTCGATGGCATTAAAAAACTTGATAGACAACGCGCTTAAATATGGAACTACCAAGCCTGTATATTTGGTTGCGCAGGATATGAAAATTTTGATTAGAAGCAGCGGAGAGATGCTTGAGAGACCGCTTGAATACTATTGTGAAGCTTTTACGCAAGGTGATAATTCAAGAAACCAATCAGGCTACGGGTTAGGGCTTAGCTTGGTAAAGAGAGTTCTTGATAAGCACGGCTACAAGCTTTTATACTACCATGAAAAAGGCTTTAATGTTTTTGCAATCGATATGCGATTGTAATTTGTATTATTTACAAAATACTACAAAAAAAACTCTTGACAGTCATATTTTCATTTGCTATACTTCTAAAGTTAATGTATTATTGTAGAAATAATGCTTACTTTAAGGGTGTATTTTAATGAAAATAAAACTAAGCGACATAGCAGAAGTAAAAACTGGATTGGTTCTCAACAGAAAAAAAGCTGATTTAAGTGAGCCTTCTAAATTTTACTATAGTGTTGTTTCTCTAAAGTCTTTTAATGAAGATGCCATTTATGATAATACTTTTGCTGATGAGTTTATCTCAAATGAGCAAATCAAAGAAGATTATCAAGTAAAGCAAGGAGATATACTCTTAAGGCTTCGAGAACCAAACTTTGCTGCATATATAGATAAAGAGTATGAAAATCTTATCTATCCATCCTTGATGGTTCGAGTAAAAATTCAAGATACTAGATTTGATCCACATTTCATAGCTCATTATCTTAATAGCACTATTGTCAGAAGAGCTTTATCTACAGAGCTATCAGGCACAACAATACCTATGATAAAAGTAGCCGATGTAAATGAGATAAAAATACCACTTATAAACCTAGATAAACAAAAAAAGATAGTAGAATACTTAAAACTTGCTCATCAAGAAAACGAGCTTTTACAAAACCTAATAGACCAAAAACAAAAATACTCAAAAGAGATATTTGAAACATTAGCATTACAAGGAGAATAATTAAATGCAAAACGCAGTTTCTTTAGAAAAAACGACTCAAAGCACAATCAACAATGTAGTATGGAAAGCTTGCGACACATTCAGAGGTACGATGGATGGAAGTGATTATAAAGATTATGTTCTTACGATGCTATTTGTGAAGTATCTATCTGATTTTTACAAAGAAAAACTAGAACAGCTTCAAGCAGAGTACGGTGACAAAACAGACAGAATCGAAGCAAAGTTAAAAAGAGAGAAGTTTAGACTTGATGATAGCTGTACATTTGATTATCTCATAAAGCATAAAGAAGCAGCAAATTTGGGCGAGATAATGAACAAAGTGCTTGAGAGAATCGAAGAGGACAACAGAGATAAACTCGAAGGCATCTTTAGAAGCATAGACTTCAACAACAAAAACAAGCTAGGTGATACAAAAGAGAGAAACACAATACTTAAAAATCTTATCGAAGACTTTAGCGATACAAGACTAGACCTAAGACCTTCAATGTTAGAGGGTAATGATGTTATCGGAGATGCTTACGAATATCTTATCTCACACTTTGCAAGTGATGCAGGGAAAAAAGGTGGGGAGTTTTATACCCCTAGCGAAGTATCAACTCTTTTAGCAAAACTTGTTGAGCCAAAAGAGGGAGAGATGATATATGACCCTACATGTGGTTCTGGTTCACTACTTATCAAAGCATCAAAAGAGATAGGAAGCAAAAATTTTAGACTCTATGGGCAAGAAAAAAACGGACAAACGCAAGCACTTTGTAAGATGAATATGTTTCTACATGAGATAAACGATGCAGTTATCGAGTGGGGAGATACGATAAGAAACCCACTTCATTTACAAGACAATCTTCTTAAAACATTTGATGTAGTTGTTGCAAATCCGCCGTTTAGTCTTGATAAATGGGGAGCTGATTTTGCCCAAAATGATCCATTCATGAGATTTAACCACTATGAAGTACCACCAAAAAGCAAAGGGGATTATGCTTTTGTGATACATATGATAAAAAGTTTAAATGAACATGGAAGAATGGGTGTAGTACTTCCTCATGGTGTACTTTTTAGAGGGGCAAGTGAAGGGAAAATCAGAGAAAAGCTTATAAATGAAAACTTGCTTGATGCAGTAATTGGCTTACCTTCAAATCTATTTTTCGGTACTTCTATCCCTGCTTGCATCTTGATATTCAAAAAAAATAGAGTTCATAACAACATACTTTTTATCGATGCAAGCCGTGAATATGAAAAAGGGAAAAATCAAAATAACCTCACAAATGAGCATATAGCAAAAATATTTGACACTTATAAAAATAGAAAAGAGATAGAAAAGTACTCACATGTAGCAACTCTTCAAGAGATACAAGAAAATGACTATAACCTAAACATCCCAAGATATGTAGATACTTTTGAAGAAGAAGAGATTATCAACCTTGATGCAACCAAAATAAATATAGCAACTATTGAAAATGAGCTTGTAGAGATAAAATCTAAAATGAGTGGGTATCTCAAAGAGTTGGGGTTGTAAAGATGAGTAAAAAATTTGATAATTGGAACGAAGTCAAAAAAACTACTGAAACAATAGGAAATATTCCACAGTTTAAAGCTCGTGAGATTTACCATGCCAAAATCGGAGAAAATATCGGCTTCGAACAAAGTGGCAAAGGTGATGAGTTTGTAAGACCAGTGCTTGTATTGAAACGACTTACAAAAGAGATATTTTTTGGGATACCACTATCAACAACTCCAAGAGCTGGAAGCTTTTTTTATAACTTCGAATTTTTAGCAGGGATACAAAGTAGTGCTTTATTAGTACAAACAAAGCTTTTTAGTTCAAAAAGATTATTAAACAAAATAGGAATGATAAAAAAAGAGGATTTTGAAAATCTACGAAAAAAACTAAATGATTTGATGTTTGATGGAGATTTTACCCCACCGAGCGAGTCGGCAGGTCGTCCCGAAGGAAATTGTGAAAGCATTATATCAAAAAATGAGATAAATAGCAACCTTGAGGATAAAAAGTCATGAGTGAAATCAAACAAGGCTATAAGCAAACAAAAGTGGGGATTATTCCAGAGGATTGGGAAGTTGTCTACTTTGATGATATATTTATTTTTAGCACTGGTAAAAATATAAAACAAAATGAAGCATCTCCAGACTTTGAAATCCCTTGTGTTCGTTATGGTGAGTTGTATCATATGTATGATGAAATTATTACTAAAGTTATCAATAAAACTAATTTAGATAAATCTGAATTATTGTTTAGCAAAGGTAATGAGATATTACTTCCATCAGCTGGTGAAGATCCATTGGATATTGGTTCAGCTTCTGCTTTAACATTGAAAAATATCGCTATTGGTAGAACTATAAATGTTTTAAGACCTAGCAAAAAAAATATTTATTCACAAGAATATATTGCATATTATATTAATCATCAATTAAAAACAAAAATCGCATCATTGGCAAAAGGTTCAAGTATCAGTAATGTATATAATTCTGATTTAAAAAAGTTAAAAATCCCTCTCCCACCCCTAAAAGAGCAAGAAAAAATAGCCGAGATTTTGACAACATGGGACGAAGCCATTACCAAACAAACCGAGCTTTTAGAGGCAAAAGAGCTACAAAAAAAAGCCCTTATGCAAAAGCTTTTAAGCGGTGAAGTTCGTTTTGATGGGTTTAATGATGAGTGGGAAGAAGTGAGACTAGGAGACATAGGAGAATTTAAAACAAGTAGTATTGATAAAATTGTTAATGAAAATGAAAAGCTTGTTAATCTTATTAATTATATGGATGTTTATCGAAACAAACATATTGATCAAAATTTCAAATGCTCAGAAACATCACTTAAAGAGGAACAATATGAAAAAGTTAATCTAAAAAAAGGTGATATATTATTTACTCCATCATCGGAAACACCAGATGATATTGGACATTCAGCCGTAATACTTGAAGATTTATTAAATACAATATATAGCTATCATTTAGTTAGATTTAGACCTAAAAAGAGTATTGATTTAAAATTTAGTGGTTATGTTTTTAATAATGTGGATATATTAAAAGAATTTGCTAAAAGAGCTAATGGAAGTACAAGATTTACATTATCAATTAAAGATTTTAATGAAACAAAAGCAAAATTTCCATCACTTCCAGAACAACAAAAAATAGCCGAAGTTTTAAGCCTTAGCGACGCTGAGATAAATCTACT
>JAUPKZ010000112.1 GCA_030837195.1 Campylobacterota bacterium | reverse complement strand
GTATATTGCAGATAAGCCTGTGCCAACACTGCCATAGACCAATCTCCGCTTGTTGCAACATCATAGCGGCTAAAAGTACCGTTTCCGGATTTAACAATGCCTACATCACCGCTCTCTTCTCTTAGAGAAGAAAACGGGCTTTTTGAGTAGTAAAACCCTGCCATCGCACTCAATCCGCTAATCGGTGCGGTTTTATACAAAAGCGAACCGCCTATAGCAAAAGCTTTATGATCCACTCTATCTAAAGCATTTTCACTCTTCCAATCCCATAAAAAAGAGTTCATTCTTAAATTCCCACTGATAGTTGCATTTAAAAATGCTTCAGATAGTGCATTTGTCTGAGGTTTTAGAGTGCTGCTTGTATCATTTGCTAACAAAAAAATCGGCAAACATAAACAACTAAAAACAGCTTTATTAAACCTCATAAAAACCTTTTCTTCATATTTGTATCACCTAAAAGCTCTCTAATAATATAACATTTACAAGCGTACCTACGCTTAAATTTGAATCATCGGGAGCAGTTATCATTAAAGCACCTGAGTTTAACATATTTGTAAGTATCGCAGAGCTTCCTATCTTTTTATCGTTAAAATCGACATAATACTCACCGTCTATTACCTCAACATTACAAGCCGTAAATTCGCTTAATTTACTTCGTTTTGTAAAATCTTGACTTAACTTTGCCGCAACTATCCTATATATACTCTCACGCCCAAGCATCTTTGCGACAAGCGGCAATACATATAAAACTGCAGTAACGGTCGATGAATATGCAAATCCCGGAAGAGATACAATAAACTTATCTCCTTTTTGAGCAACAAGGATATGTTTACCAGGTTTAATAGCAACACCCTTAAAAACAATCTCCGCACCGAGTCTTGGAACAACATCTTTTACAAAATCATAGTCTCCTACACTCACTCCGCCCGTACTTACCAAAATATCGGCACATTCAAGAGCATTTTGAAAAACGCTCATAATAGACTCTCTATTATCCCCGACGGTTCCAAGCTGAATCGCCTCTGCTCCGGCTTGTTCAAAAAGAGCGCAAAGCGTATAGTTATTTGAACTTCGTATTTGGGCAGGATTATTGCTGCTCTCTCCAAGATCCAGTATCTCACTCCCTGTAGAGATGACTGCCACACGGGGCTTAATAGCAACATTTACCATAACTTTATTGAGTGATGCCATAACACCAATCTCTATAAAGCCTATTTTTGTGCCTTTTTTTATAAGCACATCTCCGGCTTCATAACTCTCACCAATCGGGCGAACGGACGAGCCTTTTGCAACACTCTCATTTACGATAATCTTGCCATCAGACACGGTTACATTCTCGATTTGTATAAGAGTGTCGGCACCCTCTGGCATCATAGAACCGGTAAAAGTTTTTATGCACTCCCCGTTCATAATAACTCTTTTTTCTTCACTGCCCGCAGGGTTGTCTCCGAGTATGGTCAGTTCACCGAGCTCTAAATCACTATGCAATACCGCATAACCATCCATAGAAGCTGTAGGAAATCTAGGCTCATCGTACTCCGCGACTATGTCCTCTGCCAAAACTCTTCCTAGTGATATGCTAAGCGGAACTCTCTCATATCTTAAAGAGTGTACTCCCAGCAAAGAGAGCATATTTTGACTTGTTTCATAAGAAAGTAAACTCATTTTAAAATCCCGCTCCCTTCTAGCGCGGTAGAACGATCTAACGCATAAACTCTTTTGCCATTTTTTAAGTCATATTTCCATATAGGTGCAGATGCTTTAAAATCTTCTACAAACTCATCTATAAACTCTAATGCAACTCTGCGTTTTGGAGAAAATACAGCTGCGATATATGAAGATTCATGAAGCATAACATCTCCTTTTGAGTGTGCCATTTTTATAACCGCACCCTTCTCTTTTGCTCTTGCTTGCCATGCTTTAAACCAAGAGTTTAAAATCGGCTCATAAATATCAAAACTAAGCCCTTCAATATCGTCCTCATCTCTTACAGTCCCTACAAAAGGTATATAAGCTCCATAGTTGCTATTGGCTTCTTGTTCATACCACTCTTTTAATATGCTAGGCACATCAAGTGCTCCTTCATAAAGATACAGCACGCTCAGCCCCCGCAAACAGGCGGTAAAATAGCTACTCTATCGCCCTCTCTCAACTCAATATCTCTACTGCTAACAAGCATATCGTTAACTGCTACCGCACTATTTTCAAGCCACTTCTGCATCTCGTTATCACTCTTGAGTACTTCTGCCAACTCATTTAAATTTTTAATATCTAACTCTAACGGCTCTTTTTGGATTGGTCCTAAAAATTCTACTCTTACCAAAAGTTGCTCCTAAGTTTGGTTTTTATTGTTATGATTATAGCAAACTCATCTTTTTTATAAGTTAAGAGATATATAATTTCACTAAAACTACGGGGGTCATATGGTTTTTGGAAAAATAGAGTACCTAAATCTCTTGCCTTTTCATGTTTTTATGAAACGCTTTGCAAGAAGTACGCAGCAGAGCATGAGCATGGACTACAAAAAAGGCGTTCCTGCAAAAATCAACCAAAAGTTTATATCTCGCAGAGTAGATGCCGCTTTTATCTCAAGCATCAGAGCACAAAAGCAAAAATATGTAAACTTGGGCATTATAGCAAGAGGCGAAGTTCAAAGTGTTTTAGTTGTTCCTAGCAAAAGCCATAAAAGCGATGTCGAATCTGAAACATCAAATATTCTTGCAAAGATTTTAAATGTTAAAGGTGAAGTTCTTATAGGGGACAAAGCACTTAGATACTATCTGCAAAACAGTTCCTACACGGATTTGGCAAAATCGTGGCATGAAAAGTATAACTTACCTTTTGTTTTCGCACTTTTATGCTATCACAAAGATAGAACACTCTACAAAAAGATAGAAAAAAAATTTCTCCAAAAAAAAGTAAAAATCCCGTATTATCTTTTGGACAAAGCATCAAAACAAACACATATCGGTCAAAAAGAGATACTTACATACCTAAAACATATCTCCTACAATCTAGATATAAAAGCTAAAAAAGGGTTAAAAAAGTTCTATAAAGAAGCAAAAAAAATATAAAGTAGTATAATTTAATTTAAAGAACGCAAAAAGGGAACTACTATATGAAAATTGTATATATTTATATGCTTATTTTACTTGCACTAATTATGAACGGCTGCGCATCAAAAGAGCAAAGTTCCTACAATAATGATTCAGCACAATGGCAAAAATCACAAGCTAAAAAAGCTATTGAAAATCTGGAGAAAGAGTAAAGCTTGATTTTTAGCAACAGTAACAATGAACTCGCTTAGCATATTTGGCACAAGCAGTGATGCTGGAAAATCAACGCTCAGTTTTGCTATAACTTACCTTTTATCAATATTTTGCGGCAAAAGCGATAGGGCTTAAAACTACTACAAACATGAACCCTATTTTGCTAAAATCAGGCTCTAAAAACAGCGCACATCTCATCATCAACGGTAAAAGTGTCGGAAACAAAGATGTGTATGCGTATTACCGTGATATAGATACCCTAAAACCAATCGTCAAAGAGGCATTTTTAAAGCTCAAAGAGGAGTATGCCGTTATTGTCGCCGAGGGAGCTGGGAGTCCTGTTGAGCTAAACTTGATGGACAAAGACCTCTCAAACATCTTTGTAGCGGAGGCGTTTCATACTAAGATTATTTTAGTGGCAGACATAGAACGCGGCGGGGTTTTTGCTTCCATCTACGGCGTTTATAAACTGCTTCCAAAAAAACTGCGCGAGAATGTTATAGGCGTAATCGTCAACAAATTTCGAGGCGATATGACTCTTTTTGATGAGGGAATAGTCATCATAGAGAAAAAGTTCGGCATAAAAGTTTTGGGTGTCGTGCCTTACAAACCTTTCAATCTCGGCTTTGAAGACAGCCAATCTATGATGAGCTATGTTCAAGACAATTCAAGAGCCAAAATCAAAGTCGGCGTTATAAAACTGCCGCATATAAGCAATTTTACAGATTTTGAGCCTCTTGTCGCGGACAAAGAGATAGAGCTCTCTTTTATCTCAAATACGAGTGATATTCACATATGTCAGGTTGTAGTTTTACCTGGGAGCAAAAGAGTAGTTGATGATTTGGCGTGGCTAAGAGAGCGAGGATTTGAAGAGATTTTAAGCTCAAAAAAACAAAAAGTAGTCGCAATTTGCGGAGGCTACGAGATGATGTTTGAGAGGATTTTAGACCCTGATGCGGTAGAGTCCGAGTTTAAGGAGGTTTTTGGTTTTGGGCGAATAAAGGGCGAAGTTGTTTTTGCAAAAGAAAAGACTCTTAAAAAAGGATGCTATCACCTTTTTGGCTCAATGATAGATGGATACGAGATACACAACGGAGTAGCAAAAAAAAGGGTTGTGAAGAAAAAAAACCTCTACGCTACTTTTGTTCACGGCATCTTTGAGAGCGATGAGTTTCGTTACAGACTATTTTGTAAAATAGATAAAAACTATGTGGGATATAATTTTAAAGAATACAAAGAAAAAGCTATAAAAGAGTTTGCAGAGCATATAAACAAATATGTAAATATGGATTTTATAGAAAAGATGCTTTAGTATTTAGATTGATATTTGATGGTGCGGATGAGAGGACTTGAACCTCCACACCTTACGGCACTAGATCCTAAGTCTAGCGTGTCTGCCATTTCACCACATCCGCATGTAGT
>JAUPKZ010000111.1 GCA_030837195.1 Campylobacterota bacterium | reverse complement strand
GAAGCAAAAAAAGTTTTAGAGAAACTTACACGAAGTATGCAAGATAGTCAAAATTTCGCATATCTTTCAAAAATCAAGCCGCAACAGTTATCGGATTTTATCATCAATGAACATCCTCAAACAATTGCTCTTGTTCTTGCGCATATGGAAGCAACTCAGGCAGCAGATACGCTTCAATATTTTCCTGATGATCTAAGAAGCGAAGTTTCTATGAGAATGGCAAAACTTGGAGATATTTCACCTTCAGTTATTAAACGAGTCTCAGCCGTGCTTGAATCCAAACTTGAATCTCTTGCCTCTTACAAGGTTGAAGTCGGTGGTCCTCGCGCTGTTGCAGATATCTTTAACCGACTTGGTGCAAAAGCTTCCAAAGAGACACTTGCTAAAATTGAGGAGAGAGACGAAGAGATGTCTAACCTCATTAAAGAGATGATGTTTACATTTGAAGATATAGCAAAAATGGATAAAAATGCTATTACCGAGATTTTAAAAGCTATAGAAAAGCCGGATTTAATGTTAGCACTAAAAAGTGCGCCTGAGGATTTAAAACAAAAATTCTTTAGTGCTATGAGTGAGAGAGCCAAAGAAGCATTTGAAGAAGAGATGCAGTTTATGGGTGCTGTTAAGATGAAAGAAGTTGAGGGTGCTCAAAGAAGAATAGTGGAGGTAGTAAACGGTCTTGCAGAGAGTGGTATCGTTCAGTTAGGAACTTCTTCGGAAGAGATGGTGGAGTAGTGTGGCAAAGATAATCGAAAGCAATCAAATCAGTAACCATAATGTTAATAAATATAATTTTAAAATACTATCTTTTGACTCTGATGAAGAAGAGTCAGAAACAATAGTTTCATCTCCTAAGATAAAGCTTCAAGAGCATAAACCATATATAGCCAAAGATGAGGAGATTGATGCAAGTGCTATGAGCATAAGCTCTAAGGACTCTTTGATAGAATCACTTTTAAAAAAAACAGATGAGATGTCGTCAAATTTTATTAAGCTTCAGATGAAGCTAGAAAGTATGAGCGAAGAACATAAAAAAGAGCTGCAAGAAGTCAAGCAGGAAGCTTACGAAGAGGGCGTGGCCGCGGGTAAGACTCAGGCAATAAAAGATGATGAAAAAAAATCAAGCGAGGTAATGGAGCAGTTTTTTTACTCTATTTCAAAGTTGGAAAAAAGCGCAAAAGAGTTTGAAGATGCACTAGATAGTATAAAAAAAGAGTTGCTTAGTGCTGCAGTTGATATTGCAAAAGAGGTTATCAAAGTAGAGTTAAATCAAAATGCAGCGGCTGTTGCTCTTATGCTTTCGAGTGAACTTATAAAAGAACTTCAAAATGCCTCAAAGATAACTCTTAAGGTAAATCCAAAAGATCATGGCGTTATCTCGCAAAAGTTGGGAGTTTTACCTCATGTAAGCGTTGTTTCAGATGGTGCGATAAGCAGAGGCGGAGTGGTAGCTATGAGCGATGCGGGCAATATTGATGCGCAGGTGGCAAAAAGGTTTGAGAGAGTTAAAAAAGCAGCATTAAGTGAGTAAAAAAATATATATGAATATAAAATCAAGCACTATTAAAGAGTTAGAAGAGATTTGTAAAGAGATAAGAGCCGAAATTTTAAGAGTTGTTAGTAAGAATGGAGGACATTTAAGCTCAACACTAGGTGCAACAGAGTTGATAGTAGCTATGCACAGAGTTTTTGATAGTAAAAAAGACCCATTTATTTTTGATGTTTCTCATCAGGCGTACGCCCATAAACTCTTAACTCATAGATGGGAAAAATTTGACACTCTTAGACAATTTGGCGGAATTTCAGGCTATACTAAACCAAGCGAGAGTGAACACGACTATTTTGTAGCAGGTCATAGCTCAACTTCTATTTCTTTGGGAGTCGGTGCAGCTAAGGCAATAGCGCTAAAGGGTGAGCAGGATTCAAGAGTACCTGTTGTAATGATTGGCGATGGGGCAATGACTGCAGGAATGGTTTATGAAGCGCTTAATGAGTTGGGAGATAGAAAATACCCTATGGTCATCATTCTTAATGATAATGAGATGAGCATAGCAAAACCTATAGGTGCAGTTAGCAGAATGTTAAGTTCTGCTATGGCTTCACCGTTTTACCAAAATTTTAAAAAACAGACTGAAAGTTTTGTAGATAATTTTGGCGAGAGTGCAAGATATATAGCAAAAAGAATGGAAGAGTCTCTAAAGCTCATTACCCCCGGAATTATGTTTGAAGAGATGGGTCTTGACTATATAGGTCCTGTTGATGGGCATAATCTTAAATCACTTATAGAGATACTAGAAAAAGCAAAAGCTCTTAAAAAACCGGTAATCGTCCATGTGCAAACATTAAAAGGCAAAGGGTATGAAATAGCCGAAGGCAAAGAGGAGAAATGGCACGGTGTTGCCCCTTTTGACATAAATAGCGGCAATGTAGTGAAAAAATCGAGTTCAAAAAGCGCTACTCAAATATATGCAGAGGCACTTTTACATCTTGCAAAAAACAATCCTAAGATAGTCGGTGCTACTGCTGCTATGCCAAGCGGAACAGGGCTTAGTGAGCTTATGGAAGCCTATCCTCATAGATTTTGGGATGTTGCCATTGCGGAACAACATGCTGTTACATCTATGGCTGCGCTTGCTAAAGAGGGATTTAAACCTTTTTGTACGATCTACTCTACTTTTTTGCAAAGAGGATATGACCAAATCATTCATGATACTTGCTTGATGGATCTTCCCGTAGTTTTTGCACTTGACCGCGCCGGCATAGTCGGAGAGGATGGAGAGACGCATCAAGGAGTATTTGATATAAGTTTTTTAAGAGCAATTCCGAATATGACTCTTTTTGCTCCAAGAGATGAGAAGAGTTTTCATCAAGCTATGGCATTTGCAAGCAAATATGAACGCCCATGTTCTCTTCGCTATCCAAGAGGTTCGTTTGTAGAAACTGCTTCTCTGCCCGAATCTACTCCGTTTGAGCTTGCAAAATCGCAACTTCTTCGCTCCATAGAGAGCAATATATTATTTATCGGATACGGTAACGGCGTGGGCAGAGCTTACCAAACAGCTGAGCTTTTAGGAGAAGAAGTAGCTATTTTAGATTTAAGATTTGTAAAACCGCTTGATGAAGATATGTTATTAAATCTCTCAAAAAAGCATAAAAAATGGTTTGTATTTAGCGATAGTGCAAAAATGGGCGGAGTCGGTAGTGCGATTTTAGAATTTTTAGCTTCTAAAAAGATTATGGATATAGAACTTGAGAGTTTTGAGTATGAGGATAGTTTTATAACACATGGAAACACTAAGAAAGTTGAAGAGTCGTTAGGACTCCTACCTGAGCAGCTTGCACAAAAAATTAAAAATGCATTTGAATTTGATATCGGAGTCTCAGGTGGAGATAATAGAGGTGTTGACGGGTTTTATTTCTCGATAGGAGATTATTATCAAGTTCCGGAGAGAGAAGTTTATGTTGTTGAGCGTACTATTCCAAGGGAAGAGGTCAATATAGCTTACTTTTTGGCACGAAGGGCGCATAGAGATGTGAGATTTATTACGGATTTGCGACTTGGCGGGCATAGTTGGTGGGATATAAGCTTGCGACTAGGGTTAGACCCTCGTACTATTTATGTAGTAGAAACTTATAATGACTATGGACCACCTTATGGAAAAGCGTACGGATACCATAAAGACAAATATCATCGTTTGAGTGACAGAGAGATTTTAGAATTGGTAAATGTTCGATTTTTATCGGAATATCATAGAATAAGTCCTGATGAAGTAATTGAACGCAGACAAAAGGGGAGTCACTACTATTATGACAGGGATGAGCATCGCGACAGAGTGCATAAAGTAGAAAAATATAGTGAAGAAAGATACAAAAAAGAGATAGAACGAGATAGGGAAGATTATAAAAAAAGGGAAGAGAGATACAAAAAAGATAGAGAAAGAGAGAGGGAGGAGTACAAAGAGCGAAAGGAAACTCACTATAAGACAAACAAAAAAGAAGATAAAAGTAAAAATGAGAAATACGGAAACGGAAATAACGGTAGAGGCAGGGATTGGTAAAATAGTGCTATTTTAGCATTATAACTCCTGCAAATCTCCCCGTCTGTTTTTCGGCTCTGTATGAAAAATATTTGTCTTTGTTGCAGGCGGTGCATTCGTTAAAAATTTCAATATTTTTTTTATCAATGCCGCATGCTATAAGTTGGTTTTTTAGAATTTTATTTACATCAAGGTAAAAACTACCCTCCTGTTTTTGCATAGCATACTCTAAGCCAAGAGCTTTTGCCTCGTCGTAAATTTCGCTTCCAACCTCATAACAGCACGCGCCTATACTTGCACCTATACTTGCATAAATATCTTTTGGATTTGATCCGAACTCTTTGCTCATTTTTTCAACTACCATCTTGACTATGTTTTTAAATGCACCTTGTCTTCCTGCATGAGCAGAGGCGATAACTCTTTTTTTATCATCGTAAAACAGAATAGGTGAACAATCGGCAACCATAACCATGAGCGGAGTGTCTTTCTTGTCGGTTATAAGTGCATCACAGGTCGGTGGAGCGGCAAAGTTCTCATCGGTTATGACACAGACTAAATCTGAATGAATCTGTTTCATATAAACAAGTTTCTCTTTGTCATAACCGAGGCCATTGCTAAGGAGTTCGTGGTTTTTTTCAACCATTTGAGGGTCGTCCCCGACATGAAAAGCCAAATTTCCACTCTTTTTTGAAGTAAAAGCATGGGTAATGTTTTGAAATAGAGTTAATTTTTCACTATAATAAAATTTCATATAAAAATTATATCCAAAAGGTTGTTTTTTGAGTAAATTTAGTTTATATCCGCCTACGCTTGAGGGCAGTGACATAGAAGTAAAACGCAAAGAGATAAGGGCATATTTTCATAACACATTTGATATTTTTGAGAAGATTTTTGAGGTTTTAAAAGATGATGCCGTTTTTTACAAAAAGTCGGAGCCGACAAGACATCCAATGATATTTTATTTTGGACATACGGCAACATTCTTTATAAATAAACTAATCAATATGAAGATAATCAAGGAGCGTATAAATCCGGAGTTTGAGTCGATTTTTGCCGTCGGTGTCGATGAGATGAGTTGGGATGATGTAGAGAGTTCAAACTACAAATGGCCAAGTGTAGAAGAGGTTAGAGAGTATAGAGCAAAAGTAAGAGAGAGGGTAGATGAATTTATAAGTAAAATGGAATTTAAACTTCCGATAACGCAAGAGAGCCCTATGTGGATTGTGCTTATGGGTATAGAACATGAGCGGATTCATATAGAGACCTCGCTTGTGCTACACCGCCAGATGCCGCTAGAGTTCGTAAAAGAGGTAAAAGAGTTTAATATCTGCCCTCATAGTTCAGGCGCTCCAAAAAATGAGATGGTCTCTCTTAGTGGCACAACTGTTGTTTTGGGAAAAGAGGTCTCGCACAATCTTTATGGTTGGGACAATGAGTATGGGGTATATAGTGAAGATGTAGGTGATTTTCAAGCTTCAAAATACATTGTAAGCAATGGCGAATTTATGGAGTTTGTAGTTGAGGGCGGTTATGAAAATGGGGAGTTTTGGGATGATGAGGGCAAGAAGTTTTTATCTATAAGCAGAGCAAAATATCCTCCATTTTGGGTTAAAGAGAAAGACGGTTTTAAGTATAGGGCTTTGGCAAAAATCATAGATATGCCGCTTGATTGGCCTGTTGAAGTCAATGCGCTTGAAGCAATGGCATTTTGCCGTTACAAGAGTCAAAAGGATGGAGTGCTCTATACACTGCCAAGTGAGGCGGAGTATAGAATTATGTATGATTTTGCAAAACTGCAAGATATTCCAGAGTTTCATCAAAGCAGGGCAAACCTTAACTTTTACCACTACTTTAGCTCATGCCCCGTAAACGAGTTTGGTTTCAACGGTATCTATGATGTTGTAGGAAATGTTTGGCAGTGGAGCCGCACTCCGATTTTTGGCTTTAATGGATTTCTGATACATGATGCATATGATGATTTTTCAACCCCGACATTTGATAACAAACATGCACTTATTTTGGGTTCATCATGGGCAAGTAGCGGTAATCTTATCATGAAACATTCTCGCTACGCATTTCGCAGACACTTCTACCAAAATGCCGGTTTTAGGTATGTGATATCTGCTTCAAATATAACGAAAGATACAGATGTTTATGAGAGTGATGAACAGGTTTTGCAATACTGTGAGTTTCAATACGGCGATGAGTATTTTGGAGTTAAAAATTTTGCCCTAGAATGTGCAAAAACTTCAAAAACAGAGGGCTATTTGGTAGAGAAAAAAAAGGTAACCATAGAGGAACTGGGCTATGAAAATCTAAAAGACAAAGTTGCTTTTTGGCAGGGCGATGCGTGTAATCTAAAACCAAATTTCAACTCTTACGATTTAGTAATGGCGACAAATCTCATAGACAGACTATATAACCCTAGACTATTTTTAGAAGATATAAAAAATCGTATAAATAGCGGCGGGATTTTGATGATTACCTCTCCATACAGCTGGCAAGAGAGTTCAACCAAAAATGAGTTTTGGCTCGGCGGATACAAAGATGAGAGCGGCAAAGAGATAAAAACGCTTGATACTATAAAAAAGATTTTAAGCAATGAGTTTGAGCTTATTCATCTTCAAGATTTGGAGTTTGTTATAAAAGAGAGTGCAAGAAAGTTTCAGCATAGCGTAGCAGAGGTAAGCGTGTGGAGAAAGA
>JAUPKZ010000110.1 GCA_030837195.1 Campylobacterota bacterium | reverse complement strand
ATTTATAAATGATTGAGTAGGGAGGGTTTTTAGTTCTTTTTTTAAGGGCTTTGAAAGTCCCTAAAATAGGGCTTTGTGGTGGATAGGGAGGGATTTGAACCCTCGGCACAGTTACCCATGCGCATCCTTAGCAGGGATGTGGTTTCGGCCACTCACCCACCTATCCGTTTGAGAGTGCAATTATAGTCAGATATAAATAATATAAAGCTTAATAAAGATTTTTTTGAAATTTAATTTGATTTTGATAAATAAAAACTATAAAATGCCGATAAAGTATTGTTAAAATATTTCTTAAAAAAAGGGGTAACCACTGAGACCTTCTTTCTTTTTACTGTTGCCTTTTTTTCTTCTGCAAGCTTCAAGCTATCCTGAGTTAAAAATTTTTAACCTTGACAAACCGGAAAAAGAGTTGGATATGACATCAAAAAATAGGATTATGGACTATTTTGCAACTTTGGATTCTCTAAAAACATTACCGCCTCAAGAACAGTTGGTAAGAATAAATTTTTATTTAAATCAGCTCCGTTCTCTTCCTGATGTAGTGACCTACAAACAAAATGATTACTGGGGAACACCAAAGGAGTTCTTAACTTGCGGGTATGGAGATTGTGAAGATTTCGCCATCATTAAGTACTTTACGCTTTTAAAACTAGGGTTTGCAAAAGAAAAACTCTTCATAACTACTTCACATGAAAAATTTACAGGGCGAGCGCATATGGTGCTTAGTTATTTTGAATCCAAAGAAAAACCACCTCTTATACTAGATAATCTAAGCTATAAAGTTTTAGACCTCTCTAAAAGAGTGGATTTGCAAACACAAATATTTATAAATGAAGATGGAAGCTATAAAATCAGCGAAACAAACGAGCTCACTAGAGTAGGCGATATACCGCCAAAATTCAAAGAACTTCTTGAGAGAGTCGCAAAAGAGAGCTAAAGTGTTTGTAAAATCTTCTCAACGACCAAAGCAGGGTTGTCCGATTTGTAAATCGGGCGTCCTACTACTATGAAATCTACATCTGCACCCTTTGCATAGGCAACATCCGCTACTCTTTGCTGATCACCTGCATCCTCGCCAAATGGGCGAATCCCCGGTGTGAGTGTCATAAACTCCCTTGAAGTAATCTTTTTGATGGAAAGGCTCTCGTAAGCCGAGCATACAACACCGTCAAGCCCGCTTTCATAAGCATCTTTTGCAAATCGGTCGGCTTTTGTTGCGATAGAAGCATCATAAACTTTCCTAAACTCATCATCGCTAAAAGATGTAAGAGCAGTAACTGCTAAAACGATTGGGCGATTTTCGTACTTTTTTAGCCTCTCCATAACTTCTTTCATAGCTCGCTTTCCCGCACTTGCATGGACATTAAACATATCAACGCCAAGCCCCATGATGGACTCTGCGGCATCTGCCATAGTATTTGGTATATCGTATAGTTTTAAGTCCAAAAATATTTTAAAATCCGGATTTATCTTTTTGATATCTTTTAAAAACTCTTCGCCGTCACGGATGTATGATCTAAGCCCGACTTTTAGCCAGACTGGGTACTCTTTTATTTTATGA
Source organism: Campylobacterota bacterium (assembly GCA_030837195.1). Lineage (GTDB taxonomy): Bacteria > Campylobacterota > Campylobacteria > Campylobacterales > Sulfurimonadaceae > Sulfurimonas. Next base: position 2,006 of record JAUPKZ010000110.1, on the reverse strand, counting down.
ATTAAGTCTAAATTTTCTTGTTTTGTAGGTAAATCAAGGGCTACACAAAGCTGCATGGATTCTCTTTTTCTTTGATTTTTGGATTGAAATTGTAGCATTATTTTATTTCAAAAATAGTAGCCAGAGGAGTGATTAAGTCCTCTGTTTTGATTAGTGCAGATATGGTGCGAACACCATAAACACTAAAAAGGCCACTATTAATTTGGGGTACAAAATTAACTCCTCAAATAGAGTTCCACACCCACCCCAACCTTGCCAAAAAAAAGGCAAAAAAAAAGGCTAGAACCAAAGTCCTAGCCCTAAATACTCTATCCAAATTTGGTAATCAATCAAATTTGCGGAGCGTCATTTTGTTACCCAAACAAAGAAAGTATATCACAAAAAAATAAATAAACCCTTAGAGTTTACAAGATCTAACCGTAGAGATGATTGCCGCTACGACTGATGGATCTTCTAGCGTTGAAGTGTCTTGTGTTATCTCTTCACCTTTTGCTATAGCTCTAAGTATTCTTCTCATAATCTTGCCTGAGCGAGTTTTCGGCAGACCTGTAACAAACACTACATCATCACATAACGCGATGTTTCCTATCTCTTTTTGGATAACTTTGTTGATAGCTTTTACCTCTTCTACCTCATCTGCTATGCCGCTGTCAGATTTTAGTACGATGTATGCAAAGATGCCCTCGCCTTTTATCTCATGCGGTTTTCCTACAACTGCAACTTCTGCTACATTTGGATGTTTTTTGATAGCGGCTTCAACCTCTGCCGTTCCCATTCTGTGACCGCTTACATTGATAACATCGTCTGTTCTACCTGTGATAGTGATGTAACCTTGCTCATCATAAAATGCGCCGTCTCCTGTGAAATAAACAGGTTTGCCATCTTTTTTGACATCGCCAAAGTAAGATTTTACAAATCTCTCGTTATCGCCCCAGATGTTTCTTATCATTGATGGCCATGGGCGAGTTACACACATAAACCCTTTTTCGCCTACCTCGGCTCTTACGCCGTTTTCATCTAAAATCTCCGCTATGATACCCGGCAATGGGAAAGTTGCGCATGCAGGTTTGATAGGCGTTGCCCCAGGGAGTGGAGAGACGATATGTCCGCCTGTTTCTGTTTGCCAGTAAGTATCGACTATAGCGCATTTGCCCCCACCGATAGCCTCATAGTACCATTTCCACGCCGGCGGGTCGATTGGCTCGCCTACCGTTCCTAAAACTTTTAGAGATGATAAATCGTATTTAGCAGGTTCATTCTCACCAGTTTTGTGTAGAACACGGATAGCAGTCGGTGCTGTGTAGAACTGGTTTACCTTGTACTCTTCTACCATTTTCCACGGTCTTCCCGCATCCGGATAAGTCGGAACGCCTTCAAACATGATAGTCGTCGCACCCATCGCTAGCGGTCCGTAAACTATGTAAGTGTGTCCCGTAATCCAGCCGACATCCGCCGTACACCAGTAAGTGTCGTTCTCTTTTACATCAAAAACCCACTCCATCGTCATTTGCGCCCAAAGGATATATCCTGCTTGGTTGTGCTGAACGCCTTTTGGTTTGCCTGTGCTTCCTGAAGTGTAAAGGAGGAAAAGAGGGTCTTCCGCATCCATAACTTCCGGTTCACAAGTAACGCTTTGGTGTTTGATAAGTTCATTGTACGAGTAGTCACGCCCTGCAACCCAAGTTACATCTTCGCCGTTTCTTTGAACAACCAAAACTTTTTTAACAGGCGTTTCGCCCTTTAGTGCCTCATCAACAACAGGTTTTAGCATGTAAGGCTTATCTTTTCTAAATGCGCCGTCCGATGTGATAACCACTCTTGCCTCAGCGTCTATGATTCTGTCTTTTAGTGCCTCAGCAGAGAAACCGCCAAATACGATAGAATGAATCGCACCTATTCTTGCGCACGCAAGCATCGCATAAGCCGCTTCAGGAATCATCGGCATATAGATAACTACTCTATCGCCTTTTTGTACGCCAAACTCATTTTTGAGCAGGTTTGCGAAC
>JAUPKZ010000002.1 GCA_030837195.1 Campylobacterota bacterium | reverse complement strand
AAACTACCACCGATAACGATTACGAGCCAACCGAGTATGCTCATAAACCAATCTTTCATTGCAATTGCTATACCTGCTGATGCAAATCCAAGAATAGTAACCAAATAGCTCACATTCTCAATATAGCTAAAAAAAAGTATAAGAATAACGATTGTAACATTTAAAAATGTAATGATTTTATTTGCCATATAAAATCTCTCGTTATCCGTAATATATTTTTTAATAAATAGTTTTAAAAGAAAAAATATGACAAAAATTACAAAAACAATTACGCCTATCTTGGCAAGTTTTACGATTTGATACTCTATGTCTTTGTTAATATTTACTTCAATAACATCCAATCTTTTTTCGTAAACATCGGCAGTAACACTCATAGTATCATATGCGGATGCAAAACTCTCAAGTTGGCTATGCTTAAGCATTGCCGCGTCTTTATAGCTTGTTTCGTTTAGGTCTTGAAGTTCCGTATATATTTGCATCTGAGCTTTTAAAAGAGATACTATCTCTCCTAGCTCTTTTTTTTTCAAATTGTAGTCGCTAAAACCCTGTTCGGCAGTTTTAACAAAAGAGATACCCGCAAAAATATCCATAGGATTTGTAATTGATGGTACTTCATCAATATTTGGAGGCGTTAAGATATTTGAAAAAGGAGCACTGTCTTTTTTCTTTAGCTTTTCTATCTGAGAAGCTAAAATTTTCTCCTTTGCAACTAAAGAAACAAGCTCATCGCTCTCACTTAGTGATTTTTTACCTTTGCTTTCCAGTAGCTTTATCTTTTCTTTGATTTCTCCCAAACTCTCTCTAATTTCTAAAGATGTGATGTAAGATGCGTAACTTTTCATCCATACACTATCTTTTTTTGTTATCTTTTCTTCAAGCGCTTGAAGCTCTTGTTTATGTTTTGCAATCTTTTCTTTTTTTTCTTCCTCTTTTGCAATAAGCTCTTTTTGATACTCTTGTTCTTTTAAAATTTGCGCCTCATTTATATTTTTTTGTGCAAAAAGAGCAGTGGCAAGAAGCAGTGCAAAATAAAGAAATATTTTTTTCAACTACAGTTCTCCGAATTTATTTAAAACACACATCGTGGTAGATATATCGACTTTATCGGTAATCAAAAATTTTCCTATTCCAAAGGGAAGTATAAAAGTGATAGATGAATCAAGGCTTTTTTTGTCCAAAAAGAAAGCCTCATAAAACTTTCTTACATCTTTAATCTTATAAGTCGTCGGAAGATCATATTTTTTCAATAACTCCTCCACTCTTTCTTGCTCTTTTTGAGTTAGAAGATTCATCTTAAGAGCCATCTCGTTTGCCATACACATACCAATAGCCACCGCTTCGCCGTGAAGATAGGTTTTATATGCCGTCTCATTCTCTATAACATGCCCAAAAGTATGCCCATAATTAAGAGCCGCTCGTATGCCCTGCTCTTTTTCATCCTCTGAAACGACATCTGCCTTCGTCTGTACCGAGTAACGGATGGCTTCTTGCAAATTTTTTGCATCGTATAAATCATTATGCTCTAAAAACTCAAAAAATTCTCTATTAAAAGTAACAGCCATCTTTACTATCTCTGCAACTCCTGCACTAAACTCTCTTTTTGGAAGAGTAGTTAAAAAATACGGATCTATATAGACTGCTTTTGGTTGATGAAATGCGCCTACAAGATTTTTTCCGTACTTGTTATTTATACCTGTTTTTCCGCCGACACTCGCATCAACTTGAGAAAGAAGCGTTGTTGGTATTTGTATAAAATCAATTCCTCTTTGATATATGCTAGCAGCGTATCCCGTCATATCGCCGATAACCCCACCGCCAAAGGCTACAAGTATAGACTTGCGGTTAAAACGATGCTCAAAGAGTGAATTTAAAATAGTATCTATGCTCTGTTGGTTTTTATACTCTTCACCGTCTTTGAGCGTTATGATTATCAGCTCTTTTGCGCTTATTTTTTTGAGCAAATAATCAAGATGTAGCCCTGCAACAGTCTCGTTTGTGACAATAGCTATTTTTGTGTTGAAATGAAGAGGTTTAAGCGTATCAATAGTTATATCATAAGAGTCATCTACGACTTTTTTTAGAGGAATATGTACCTGCATTTAATATCCGAAATAATTTATTATTTTTTTAGTAGTAAATAATACTTAAAAAATGTTAATAAAGTGCTTTATGTCTGTATCGGAATAAAAATTTGATGATACTCATCCAATTTAAAGTATAGTTTTTCGCTATTTGCCGATAAAAGAGAGTGTACCCTTTTTCTTGTTGTATGTCTTGTAAAAGGAACAATCTGCAAAAAGTTTTCCCTTTTTCTTAAGAGCTTAATAGGGTTTTGAGTCTCTTTTATAACCTTTATATTTTTTGAGAAGAGATTTGAGAGATTTGTAAAGTGCTCTATTACCTGTTCTTTTGACTCTTGATGTTCATTTAGATAATTATATAGTTCCAAATTAAAATTCATCTGTTGTGCAATATCAAAAATCGTAGATGAAATTTTTTCCAAATCACGATTATCCCCTAGTATTATAGCCGTATCCCTTAGCGAAGAAAAAGGCTTGCTTGAGAGCTTTAACACCGGAATTTTCGTTTCGTAGAGATTTAACCTAGTCTCATAATCCGCAAATATCTCTTTTGAGACCATAATTAAACCTATATGAAATATTTTAATATCCTGTAAAAGCTTCTCTTTAAGATTTTTACCGTCAAACTCTATTTCAATAATAACGCTAGAAGACCTATATGCCTTAATTTGCCAAAGAGTTTCAAAATTGTTTGGATTAGTAACCCTGATAATTAGCGTTTTATTTAATTTATTTTGTACAAACAATGCTCTATTTATCAATTTTTGCGTAGTTTTAAAATTTAAAAGATTCATATCCAGATATAGGTATAAATTTGAACCAAACGGCTCCGGAAACTGACCAAGCTCTCTTTTTATGGCAAGATAGACAGACTTTAGTACACTCGGCTCTCCGATTAGCAAAAGAGTGTCATTTGGATGTATCATCCTTCTTCTATCAGGCATAATAAGCTTTCTATTTCTATATATTGCAACAATTCGCCACTCTTTTTGCTCTATAACTCCTATATGGCGGTAAACAAAAGAGCTTCCAAAAGGAACGGAAACCTCCATAATCTCACCTTCTCCAAGTCCGACATTTTGCGCTATTACGGGAACATTTGGAAGATAGTCGATAAGTCTGGATGATAAAATTTCATTTGCATTGATAACAACAACATTGGGGTCTTCGTTTTCAAAACTCCATTTGCTTAAAACTATAATTCGTAGTTGCTTTTTAAGAACTCTTATGTTTTTAATCGTATGCAGTGCATCTGATTGTTTTTGCATAACTACTATGACTTGTGCAAACTCCATTTTAAGAAGATTGGATAATTTATGAAAACTAGTAGGGTCAAACTCGAAAAATTTGAATCTAGCAGGGTTTATATCTTTATGTTTATTTGCTTTTGTTTCAACGACATAATACATATTTTCACTCGTATATGTTTGAGAAACTCTGTGAATAAACCTCTTAAATGTATCACCGTCGCCGATAATTAAAATTTTTTTCATCTACCGTTATCTTCTTTTAGAATTAGTTTTACACCCATTTCTGCGTGCTTTGTATATGGAAATTGGTCAAAAAGAGCCATATCCTCGACTAAGTGGGTTTCGCATAAAATCTCCAAATCTCGCTTAAGCGTCAAAGGATTGCAAGATATATAAAGTATATGCTTAAACCTTGAGGCAAATCTGCATGATGCTTCATCCATTCCGCTTCTTGGAGGATCTACAAAAATAGTATCAATATCATAAGATGCAATATCTATATGCTTCATCCTGTTAAATACTCTAACGCCATCAAGCGCCTGAACAAACTCTTCAACGCCCATTCTAACAAATTCTATATTTGACACGCCGTTTAATAGCATATTCTCTTTAGCCGCATTAATGGATGATTTTGATATCTCTGTTGCTAAGATTTTATTGATTTTTTTTGCAAATGCAATAGTAAAATTTCCCGCACCGCAATAAAGCTCTAACAAATCACCTTTAGAATTTGAAATTTTATCTAAAGCCCAAGTTACCATCTGTTCATTTACAAATGAGTTTGGCTGCGTAAAACTGTTTTCTATATATTTAAATTTTAACTTTTCACCGTCAATATAGAGCTCTTGAGTTACATAATCTTGTCCGATAACAATTTTTTGCCCTCTGCTTCTTCCTATAATGTAAATGCCGAACTTTTGTGCTATCTTAGCTGCCTTTTCTCTCCAAATAGAGTCAAGTTCTCTGTGGTACAAAAGCGAAACTGCTACTTCAGAGCTTCTTGAACATAAAAAATCTGCACCAAAGAGCTTAAAACCTATGTCAAACTCTTTTATCTCATGCAAAAGTTTCGGCATCAGTTCAAAAATAGCATTTTCTACCTGCGGGCATTCATCAACCAGAACAACACCGCTTTTATCGATGCTGTTCATTGCATAAAATATTTCATCGTCTATATGCCATATTTTAAACTCGCTTCTTGAACGATAATGTTTCTCTTTTGATTTAAATATGCTTATGTGTTTTGTATGAAATTCACTAAATCTTTGTCTATTTTCTTCCACTTTTTGTAATAGTTGAGCTTCGTATCCACTGTCCCATACAACACATGCTCCGCATTTGCCAAAATATTTGCAATCCATATATGCTCTACTTTATCGAAGCAATCAAATTGCCTACCAAGAGGTTCCAACCGTCTATAAGGATAAAAATAAGTATCTTAAAAGGTAGAGATATCATAACCGGAGGAAGCATCATCATACCCATAGACATAAGAATAGAAGCAACAACCATATCTACGACTAAAAACGGTAAAAACAGTAAGAAACCTATCTCAAAAGCGGTCTTAAGCTCGCTAATTACAAAAGCCGGAATGATAACCGAGAGAGGTACTTCTTCTATTGATTTTGGATTTTCCATTTTTCTAATTCTAAAAAAGAGTGCCAAATCTTTTTCTCTAGTGTTTCTAACCATAAAATTTTTAAAAGGAAGCGTTGTTTTATCAAACGCTTCTTCATACCCTATTTTTTCTTCTATATAGGGTTTAATCCCGTCATTATAGGCCTTTGTACCGATTGGCTCCATAACAAAAAATGTTAAAATCATACCAAGCATAACAAGCAGCTGCGTGGGAGGAACTTGCTGCGTTCCAAGAGCCTGTCTTAAAAACCCAAACACTATAACAAACCTTGTAAAAGTTGTCATAACAAGTACCATGCTAGGTGCTAGAAAAAGCAAAGTAAGTAAAACTAAAACATTTAGTGAACTCACAAGTTGTTGCGGAGAAGAAGGAGCCGATAGCTCAAAATTCATAGTAGGCACGACCGGCGCTTGCGCAGCAAAAACATTTACAAGACCAAGCATTAAAAATAAAATAGCAACTCTTAACATTCTAAACTTTTCATTGGTCTAATACGGTTTTTTTGACTTTAGACTTATCAACCGATTTTGGGGCGTAAAAATGAAGTTCAACGCGTCTATTTTTCTCTCTTCCTGCTTCCGTTACATTTGTTGCTTTTGGATTAAACTCGGCAAATCCTGCAGCACTGACTCTTTTTGGATCTACTCCGTTTAAGAGTAACTCATGTACGACTGAGATGGCTCTTGCAGATGAAAGTTCCCAATTGTCTTTGTATGGAGTGTCTGTTTTTGGACCTTGATTGTCGGTATGTCCTTGAACACTAACTTGCGCGTCATATGGAAGCTCAGAGATGATAAGTGCCATTCTTTTTAAGAAAAGAAGTGTATCGTCGTTTTGAATAGTTGCACTACCGCGTTCAAAAAGCAAAGAGGCAGGAAGTTCTATAACAAACCCATCTTGAGACTCCTCCATAGTTATAGCCGAGCCTTCCGACTTACTTGTCATTTCATTTGCTTCTGCTATAGCCTCTGCAACTCTATTAACACCATCGGAGGTTTCATCTTGAGCCTCTATAGGAGTAGATTCTTGGATACGGCGCTTTGACACTTCGGTTTTTATCCCGCCTTCTAACACGCTCATAGCACCGGATAGTGAGCCTATAGCCTCTGAGACTTTTTTTGCATCCATACTTGACATAGAGAGAAGAAGTACGAAAAAGCACAAAAGCAAAGACATCAAATCCCCAAATGCAGCCAACCACTCAGGCATACATTGAGGACATTCAGGACACTTATTTTTTGCCATTAGTTAAACTGACTCACACGCTCAGAAGGAGCAAGATAGCTTAAAAGCTTTGCTTCTAATGCTCTTGGAGCATCACCTGATTGTATAGACATAATGCCGGTTAAAATCATCTCTTTAACCAAAACTTCATCATCATTTCTGATATTAAGAATATTTGCAATAGGGTTTCCAACAACATTCCCGATAACAGCACCATAAAGAGTCGTAAGCAATGCTACTGCCATTGAGGGACCTATCGCAGAAGGGTCTGCCATGTTCATAAGCATCGCAACTAGACCTATCAGCGTTCCAACCATACCCATAGCTCCTGCAAGCCCTGCCCACTGAGAAAAAATAGCACTATTCCCCTTATGTCTTGAGCTTGTCTGCTCCATCTCAATCTCAAGCAAAGCCCTTATATTATCTGGCTCATTGCCGTCAATTGCCATTGAGAGTCCTTTTTTCAAAAAAGCATTAGGTTCGTCATTCACTTCGCTCTCAAGCGCCAATATGCCGTCTTTTCTGGCTTTTGTCGCAAAATGAACAAGTTTTTTAATAAGTTCTGCTCTATCTTCCTGCGGAGGCTTAATAGCAACCATAAAAATTTTCACAAACGACTTCATCTGTGTCGGTTTAAATGAGATCATTAAGGCTCCGATACTGCCACCCACAACAATCAAAACAGATGGAATATCTATATATGGACCAATTCCGACGCCCATTGCCATAGAACCGAGCAATAAGATAATAATTAAAACAAGACCAATGACCGTACCTAAATCCATTTAAATACCTTGGAGTAAAATATTGTGCTTATAATACCACAAAAAATATTAGCCTCTACATTAATGAGAATAATTTGCTAAAATTTATCTATATTACAACTACCAAAAGATATACTGCTTCTTTTAAAATAGATTTTACAGAGTAATAAAATGGTAAATAAAAATAGCCTAAGCGTAGTAATCTTAGCTGCCGGAAAAGGCACGCGAATGAAATCTAAGAAGGCAAAAGTTCTTCATACTGTTTGCGGCAAGCCTATGCTCTATCATATTATAAAAACTGCTTATGAGATTAGTAATGATATTACGATTGTCGTTGCACATCAAAAAGAGTCTGTTATAGAACAAATGGATAGCTATTTTACTGACCTAAAATGGTGCGTGCAAGATATGCAAAACTTTCCCGGTACCGGCGGAGCATTAAGAGGTATAAATATAAAAAACGAAAAAGTTTTAATTTTAAACGGAGATATGCCTCTTATAACTGCTTCATCTTTAGATGGTTTTTTAACCTCTAAAAGCGATGTAACTATGTCTGTTTTTAATCTTGAAAACCCTGATGGGTACGGCAGGGTCATAATAGAAGAAAATGAAGTTCAAAAAATAGTAGAACAAAAAGATGCTTCTAAAGAAGAGCTAAAAGTTACAACCGTAAATGCAGGAGTTTATGCCTTTAGTGCGTCACTGCTTAAAAAATATATACCGCTTCTAAAAAACGAGAATGCACAAAAAGAGTATTATCTAACCGATATTATCTCTATGGCAAGAGCCGACGGAGTAAAAATAACTCCGCTCTTAGTCGAAGAGGTCTATTTTAAGGGTGTAAACTCTAAAAAAGATCTAGCAGATAGTGAAGTGATAATGCAAGATGCAATTAAGGCATTCTGGATGAATAACGGCGTAATAATGCAGCTGCCCTCTTCCATATACATAGAAGAAGGTGTTGTATTTGAAGGAGAGTGCATTGTTGAAAACGGCTGCCGCATCACTGCAAAAAGCAAAATCATAAACTCGCATATCAAAGCTCATAGCGTTGTAGAAGATAGCACTATAAAAGACTCCGATATAGGTCCCATGGCTCATATACGCCCTGACTCATACATACAAAATACTCATATAGGCAATTTTGTAGAAGTTAAAAAAAGCTCCCTAAAAGGTGTAAAAGCAGGTCATTTAAGCTACATTGGCGACTCAGAAGTCGATGAAGGTACAAATATAGGTGCGGGGGTTATTACCTGCAACTATGACGGTATAAAAAAATATAAGACTATTATAGGTAAAAATGTATTTATAGGAAGTGACAGCCAACTTGTTGCCCCCGTTACGGTCGAAGACGATGTTATGATAGCAGCAGGCACAACCGTTACAAGCGGAAGTGTAAAAAAAGGCTCTTTAGCGATTAGTAGAGTCAAAATAAAATTTTTAGAAAACTTTTACTATAAATTTTTTAAAAAATAGAGATTTGGCATAAAGGAGACAAAGAAAAATGAAAAGATTGTGGTGGATGCTTTTGTTGCTGCTTGCAACGGCTCATGCCAGTACAAACCTTTGGGTTGCTACGGGCAGAGCATACGGCATAGAACCGCGACTACTATATGCTATTTCTAAAATTGAGAGCAATGTTTCGCCTCTTCTTGTATCTGTAAACTTTCAAAAATTATCACCGCAACAATATAAAAATTTACATAATGCTCTTAATTATAAAAACATACCGTATAAAATCCTTAGTAAAGTCATACAAATCCAAAATAGAAATATTACCGAAGCAAGAGAAGTAATCTATTTTTTAGACAAATATGGCTACCCAAGCTTTGATATAGGCTTAATGCAGATAAACAATATCCATAAACAAACCCTTTTAAATAAAAATATTGAGCTATACGACCTCCTGAGCGAAACGGTAAATGTAAAAGTCGGCGCAGAAATTTTATGGGATTGCTACAAAAAACACCGTTCACCGTCAAAAGCAATAAATGCCTATAACGGCAAATTGGTGGGAAATGATTATTATGCCAAGGTCTCCGCAGAGTTTAGAAAACTTCTTCTTCCTCACGAAAATAGTTCCAAAAACCTTTTTTACAGAATTTTATAAAACAGATTTGCATTTAGCGCAATAAAAAAGTAAAATAAATCACAATTTTATTAAAAAAATTTAAATAATAAATATATAACGAAACAAAATATATGTTATAATTTGAACTTAATTAAAAATAAGTAAAGGATTATTATGAGAAATTTATTTGCTTTTGTCTTTGCTGTACTTCTATTTCATACCTCTAATGCCGCTGCTGCATCATCTATTTCGCTCGATGATGCCATAGAGATACTAAAATCCGACAACCTAGAGATAAAAGGCGCCGCTTTTGATATAGACACGGCATTGCAAGATACAAAAATAGCATCAGGCAACCATTACGGAAAACTAGATATCATCCAAGACTTTGCACGCTCTAATGATGCCGGAAATGTTTTTGGTTTCAAACTAAGCTCAAGAGAGGCAAATTTTGGGGATTTTGGAGCAGAAGAGTTTGTGCAAAATTTTAATATGATGACGGGCGATGGAGATTATACAACCCCGCCTCACGAACTTAACTATCCGAGCTCAAGAAACTATTTTCAAAGCAAACTTAAGTATGAAGTACCGCTTTTTACAGGCTTTAAAATAAATAGCTATGAAGAGATTATGAACTCCGTTGCAAAAATAAGAAAACTTGAAAAATCTAAAGTAGTCGGCGAGAAGATATATGAGCTTAGAAAAAGCTTCCATGATATGGCACTTCTTGAAGAGTCTATCTCAAATCTAAGCATAATTTTACAAAATATAGATACTTTAGAGAAGATGACAAACCAGATGATAGATGTCGGCTATGCAAAAAAGGTCGATCTTCTTGAAGTTAAGGCAAAAAAGGGCAATGTCGAGAGACTTCTCTCTCAAATGGATGCAAATAAAAAACTTCTTTACCACTATATAAGTTTTTTACTAAATCAAAAAGTATCTTCCATCAAAACTCCGCCGCTTGAAGTTGCAATGCCTACGCTCTCAAACGACGATATTTTAAATACAAACTTAGATATACAAATGGCAAACAATGCTCTGGACCTTAAAAAGAGCATGGTAAAACTTCAAGAATCATCATACTATCCTATGGTTGGCGCTTTTGGAGAAGTTGCAACTGCAGACAACACGCTTTTAGGCGATGCAAGCGACCATTCTGCTTATACGGTGGGGGCTAGAGCCACTTGGAATATCTTTAACGGCGGCATAGACGGCGCAAACATAGAAAAAGCAAGACTTGAGTACCTAAAAACAAAAACTCAGGTTGCACTTGCAAACAGCGGGATTGAACTTCAAATACAAAAGATTAAAACTGAGATACAAAGTTACGATAAAGAGATAGAATCTCTTAAAAATGAGCTTGCTCTAGCGGATGAGATATATAAAAACTATGAAGCAAGATACAAAGAAAAACTCTCTTCTATGAGTGATGTTATCATCAAACAATCGGAACAAATTCAAAAAATATTGCAACTACAACAAACAATGAATATGCGAAACGAAAGAGTTTTTGCACTTGAAAAATTAGCAAACGGAGAAGACAAATGAAAAAAACATTACTATTTTTAGCCCTAGCGGCTTCACTCATAGCTGAGAGCATCACACTATCAGGTACAGTGATGAGTGATAACAGAAAGATGATTACAAGCCGTTTTATGGGCTTTGTAACGGATGTAAAGGTAGCTGAGGGCGACTATGTTAAAAAAGGCGACTTGCTTTATACAATCGACTCAAAAGAGATAGACTCTGCTATGACACAAGTTCAACTTGGCATCTCTCAAGCAGAGCTCTCGCTTCAAATGTATCAAAACCAATATACAAATGTTAAACTTAACCTAGAAAGACACAAAAGGCTGCTAGAAAAAGATATGGTTTCTAAATTTGAGGTTGAAAACTTGATACTTGCAGAACAAAATCTTGCAAATATGATAGATATATCTAAAAAGCAGGTTTCTCAAGCACAAACAAGACTCGAAGAGGTAAAAAACCAATATCGTTATCTTAATGTAACCGCTCCAAACGACGGTGTAATCGTAACAAAAAATATAAATGTCGGAGAAATGGCAATGCCTGGTATGCCTGCATTTGAACTATCGGACTTATCAAACTTAAAAATCTCTGCCGAAATAGCAGAAGATAATTTAGGGCGCATTCATGAAGGGCAGAAAGTGGCGGTAAATATTCCATCAAGAAATATACAAGCCATAGGGACAATTAGCGCGATTATCCCTAGTTCAAATCCTATGACACACTCGTTTAAAATAAAAATATCTTTTAAAAATGTATATAAGTCTATCTATCCCGGTATGTATGCAACCGTTGTAGTAGAGTAGGAAGGGGCAAATGAATAGTTATACCCCAACAGATATTGCCGGAAAATTAGCATCAGGATTTTTACGCAATCCGCTTACCGTTGTTCTTGGCGTTTTTTTACTCGCTATAGGCTATCTGGCTTTAAATATTATGCCGCGAGAAGAGAATCCTCAGATGGTCGTAAGCGGTTCAACGGTTATTGTTGCTCTTCCGGGGGCAAGTGCCGCAGAAATCCAAAAAGTGATCGTAAAACCATTGGAGAGAAAGCTCAAAGAGGTAAAAGGCGTTGAAAATATTATGAGCATGGCGATGGATAATGTAGGCGTCGTAAATGCTGCATTTTACATTGGCGAAGAAAAAGAGGACTCAAATCTAAAAATATATGACAAAATTATGCAAAATGCGGATATGTTTCCAAAAGGCGCTATGACTCCGATTATAAAGCCGCTTGACATTGATGTAGATATTCCCGTCGTCTCAGTTGCATTTTACTCAAAAAATGAAGCTATGAGCAAAACTGAGCTCTATGACAAGGTAAAAGAGATACAACATCGCATCAACGGGCTTGAAAATGTTGCGGTAACCGAATTAAAAGGTGGCAATAAGCATCAATTTAATATTGAAGTAGATCTGCATAAACTCTCAGGATACAATATCTCTATGGGGCAAATCGTTCAAGGAGTCCAATCCCTATCTTATAGTGTTCCTGCCGTTAAAAACAGAACTAAAGAGAATGAAATCATCATGCTTGGCGTAAAAAATGCGATTGAGCGCGAAGAGGACATAGGAGAGATTATTATTGCGCAATATATGGGTTCTCCCGTCTATTTAAAACAAGTTGCAAAAGTTACAAGTTCCTACGATATCCAAAACTTCAAGTCTGCAACGATTAGCCAAAAAGATGAAAGCGGCAATTTTACTCCGCTTCAAAACCAAGTAACACTAACAGTTTCAAAACTCCAAGGTACAAATGCGGTTGTAATTGCAGATGCGGTAAAAAAAGAGCTAGAGTTATATAAAGAGTCTTTAAACAAGGAGGGCATAGGATTTGTTATAACTAGAAATGACGGAGAGAGAGCAAACGAAGCCGTAAATGAACTTGTTTTTCACTTACTACTCTCTATCGTAATTATTGCGATACTGCTTATTTTAGTGCTAGGTTGGAGAGAGTCGCTAATAGTGACATTTACGGTTCCTGCTATTTTAGCAATTACTCTTTTTGTTGCTTATCTAAGCGGGCAAACTATAAACAGAATCACTCTTTTTGCGTTTTTACTCTCTTTGGGACTTCTGGTTGATGCGGCTATTATAGTTATAGAAAATATACACAGACACTTTCACTCCAAAGAGGCTCAACATGAAAGCGTAGATGACATTATGATAAAAGCAACTGATGAGATAGGACCGCCTACAAATATAGCAACTCTGGCAATCATTATGACAATGGTGCCAATGGCGTTTGTAGGGCAAATGATGGGGCAGTTTATGAAGCCCATCCCTGCCAATGTTCCAGTTGCTCTTATAGCCTCACTTTTTGTCGCATATATATTTACACCGTACCTAGCGGCAAGAATGCTTAAAAAACCTACTTTTAGCGATGAGGAGAAGCACTAATGTTTAAAAAATTTCAAGATGCCGTATTTAACGGTATTCAAAATCCATTTAAGAGAAATATAATACTAATAGTTACCCTTGTGGCGTTTATTTTGTCTATTCTAATGATTGCCCCGACAAAAATGGTTTTAGCAAAAATGTTACCGGGTAAAAACAACGATACATTTACTATATATACTACTTTGCCAGAAGGCAGTTCTATCGAACAAACAAATCAGGTTACAAACTGCGTAGCAGATCATCTTAAAAAAGAGAAAGAGATAACAGACTTTGAAGTATTTTTAGGCATGGGTGCTCCGCTAGATTTTGCAGGTCTTATAAAAGGTTCACATTTTAAAAATTCTGAAAACCTTGCAGAGATAGTCATCAATCTTACAAAAAAACATCATAGAACAGAGCCATCATACTTTATGGTTCAACGCATACGACCTGCAATCCAAAAAGAGTGTTCAAATATATTTGCAAACACTACTATATCTTTTGTTGAGCCTCCTGCAGGCCCTCCGGTTTTGGCTGCACTTGTAGCTGAAATTTACGGTGATGATTCCAAAGGCATAAGAGAACTCTCAAGCAAAGTAGCATCTGTTTTTAGCAAAACAGACGGTTTGGTCGATATAGAAATTATGCAAGATGAGATATATGATTCGTTTGAGATAAAAGTAGATAGTACTAAGGCATCACTATCTGGTGTAGATATCAAACAAATAAACGATATTTTATATTTAGCATTTGAAGGTATGCAAATTGCGGTAAAAAACTCAGATGCTATAAGCGATCAAATCCCTATATACCTCTCTCTTAGCCTTGAGTCTAAAAAGTTTTCATCAAAAGATATGGAGGCACTAAAAGCAAAGCTCTCTTCTCTTAAGATGATGAATCAACAAGGGATGATGATACCTCTTACGGAACTCGTAAATATAATGCCTAAAAAATCAAATCCTATGATTATGAGTAAAAACCTACATCAAATGACAAATGTTATGGCTGAAACCGATATGGTTTCTCAAGTCTATCCTCTGCTTGATGCAAGAGATGAGATTTTAAACACTTTTAGCGATAAATATGAAATTGAAAAAATCGGACTTTTCAACCTTCAGCTTACAGATAAGCAAACTTCTAAAGTTTATAAGTTGATGTGGGACGGTGAAATGGAAGTAACGCTTGATACATTTGTTGAGCTTGGCGCTGCGTTTATTGCCGCACTTGTTCTTATATTTTTACTTATGGTGATCTATTATAAGAGCTATACTTTAAGCGGCATTATACTTCTTGGCTCATTTTTGTCTATCATCGGTGTTATAGTAGGTCATTGGATTATGGATATTTTTAGTTCAGATACTTTCTTTTTAACTGCTACTTCGCTTATAGGTTTTATTGCTCTCATTGGAATTAGTTCAAGAAACTCGTTGCTTCTTATAGATTTTACGGCATCTCTTATGCGCGATGAAGGGATGAACAAAGCTGAAGCTATAGCATACGCAACCGCCACCCGTGCAAAACCTATTTTTCTAACTGCTGCAGCAATTATACTAGCCTCTACTCTTTTAGCAGGGGATGCAGTATTTGGAGGGCTTGGAGTTGCACTCATATTTGGAACCGTTGCTGCAGTTGTAGCTTCTTTGATGGTTGTACCGGTGCTTATGTATAATGCGGATTTAAAAAGGCATTTTAACTTAAATTAGAAGAGAGTTTTGAATTAGGGACTAAAGTTCCTGCCACTAAAACGAACTCGTTCGTTTTAGTGCGTAACACAATAGTTAGAAGATTAAAGTCTAGCGTACTGTACACTTGAACAAGCATCAATTTTCAATAGCTCATCCAAAGTTTCATTGCTTATAATGCTATCTACAAGTATAACGGCGAGTGCCTGTTTTTTACTGTTTCTAGCGAGAGAAAAGTCTGCAATATTAACATTATGCTTCGCTAAAATAGTTCCAATGCTTCCTATTACTCCCGGAACATCTTGATTTTTAAGTACAATCATATCGCCCTTAAATGCAACTTCAATATCAAAACCGTCAATCGAGACTATTCTAAAGACATTGTCATCAAAAATTGTCGCACTAATCGTCGTGGTACCGCCGGCTGCAGTTGTTAGCTTTATAGTAATTAGGTTTTTATATACAACTGAGTCTTGCAATGCTTCAAACTCTATTTTTATACCTTTTTCTTTTGCAACAAAGTCGGCGTTTACATAGTTTATAGTATCATCACTTATCTGGCTCATAGCACCGACTGCAACAAATGTAGCAAGAGAGTCAACATATTTTGCTATTTCACCCTGCCCGCTTACTTTTATAGATACGATTTGAGACTGATTAAGCTGAGTCTCTAAAAACCCTATTTTTTGCCCCATCTCTAAGAACGGTTTTACAAATGCCGGTATTTTTGTCTCATCAATCGGTAAATTCATAGCATGCGGGTATGCAATGCCTTTTGCTGCCTGAATTGCATTCTCTGCAGCCTGCACTGCTATATTATATTGCGATTCATAAGTATTTGCACCCAAGTGTGGAGAAACCGTTACATTATCTAAATCAAGAAGCGGATGATTTATGGCAGGCTCTTTCATAAAAACATCTATACCTGCAAAACGAATTTTACCGCTCTTTAGTCCGTTATAAAGTGCTTCTTCATTATAAAGACCGCCTCTTGCACAGTTTATAAGAACAACACCGTCCTTCATTTTTGCTATCTCTGCACTATCTATCATATTTGTTGTTTCTTTGTTTTTTGGCGTATGAATAGTAATAATATCACAAGCCAAAATATCATCAAAATTTTTAGTATAGAGCATATTAAGATCGGTTACTTTTGAAGGATTGATGTATGGGTCATATGCGACTATATCCATCTCAAACGCCTGTGCTCTCTTTGCAACACGGCTTCCTATGTTACCAAAACCTATAACACCAAGTTTCTTGCCTTTTAGCTCATAGCCATACCACTTTTCTCTTTTCCAAACTCTCTCTTGTTTAAGGTGGTTATGAGAGTATGGAAACGATCTCATACAAGAGAGCATATGAGCCATAGTAAGCTCAACTGCCGCAATAGTGTTTGCAGTAGGAACATTCATAACTATAATACCCTCTTTAGAGCATCCTTGAATATCGACATTATCGACACCTACGCCTGCACGAACGATTGCTTTCATATTTTTACAATGTGCTATAAACTTTTCATCAACATCTGTAGAACTTCTTGTTATTGCGACATCGGCGCTTTCAATAATTGTTAATAATTTCTCTTTATCCTCATCTGCGGCCATGATAAGATTAATATTATCATCTTTTTTTAGTATATCTAAACCTGCTTCATGAATATGATCACAAACGACTATAGTATATTTTTGCATTATATATCCTCTTTATGTAGCCCTATTTCGGCTTTAATTTGATAGTTTTTTAACACTTTAATTAGGGAATCTAGCTTTTCCTTCTCTTTGGAGTAAATAAGCAGTTCCGTGCTATCTTTCTCTTTTTTGAGAAAATATTTTAACTCATGCTGTTTTAATTCTTCTTCTAAACAAAAAAGTTGATAAGGGTCAAGTAGTGATGCGGATAGTTTATATGCTGTATGACTTACTGCATTCTCATTTAGATCAACTTTGATTAATACTTCGTTAACCGGATAAAAATAACCCAGAATCTGAGTTTTTGAAAAACTGTCCAGCCAAGTCTCTTTTTGTTTTTCTACAATAGCTTCACCTTTTTCTTCATGTGAAACTACATTGATAGCCTGATCGTTTGAATTAATTGAAACAAGAAAAAGAACGATAAAAATAGCCACTCCTACTGCTATGAGCGGAGTAAGCCATTTTAGTATCATTTGCACAGTTATTTCTTAAATTTATCTTTTATTAAATCACCAAGAGAGTGTGATTCATCATCATTGATTTCTTCAAGCATTGCTTGATTTTTTATGTAATCTAATTTTTTTACGGAAAGACGGATACGATCTTTTTTAGTATCTACAACAGCAATTGCAGCATCTATAGTTTGCCCTACTTTTAGTTCATCTTTTACAAGCGGAGCTAAATCTTCATCACGGATAAGAGCATCTACGCCGTCTTGCAATGAAACAAATACGCCAAAGTCTTTAATGTCGCGAATAGTGCCGCTTACAATCGTATTAATTTTGTGTGTTTTTGCAAATGTATCTATCGGACTCTCCAATAGAGCTTTTCTGTTAAGTGATATTTTTTGATCTTCAGGGCTGATTTTTGCAATTTTTACTTCAACCTTGTCGCCAACTTTTAAAACATCTTTACATTTTGCATTTTTATCCCATGAGATATCTTGATTATGTAAAAGACCTTCCACTCCGTCAATGCGAACAAATGCACCAAAGTCTGTAATAGATGTGACAACACCCGATACTACATCACCTTCACTGTGTTTTTTTGAAAATTCATCAAAAGGCTTAGGCAGAAGTTTTTTTAGTGAAACTCTTAATTTATGTGTTTTAGGATTAATTTCTATAACTTCAACATCAATCTCTTGCCCTACCGTTAAGTAATCTGCAGGGTTCTTAACATTTTTATCCCAAGATATTTCAGATATGTGCAAGAAGCCTTCAATATCGTTTCCGAGATCTACAAATGCTCCGTAAGCTTCAATATTAGAAACCGTAACGGTAATAGTATCGCCCTCGTCTAACTCGCTCTCAACCTCTGCCCATGGGTCTGATTGAACTGCTTTAATCGATAAAGAAAGATGTCTTTTGTCTTTATCGTAAGAGATAGCTTTAACATCTACAACATCACCCTCTTTGTAAAGTTTAGAAGGGTTAACAGGACCTTTGTAGCTTATTTCATTATAGTGAACTAATCCATCAACACCGCCAACATCTACGAACATACCATAGCTTGTGATTTTTTTAATGGTCCCTTGAATGATTGCATCGCTCTCTAAAAGACTATCAATTACTTCTTTTTTCTTTTTGCGCTCTTCATTGAAAAGTTTGCGGCGAGATAAAACGATTGTATTTTGGTCTTGATCTATCTTTACAACTTGTGCTTTGATTTTACGACCGATTACTTCATCACTATCTTTGAATGCAGCGAGAGAACGAGGCAAGAAAAATGTCACATCATTAGCTTCTACGACATAACCGCCACGGTTTTTCTTAGTAATAACGCCATCAATGATAACATCTTCAAAATCATCTTTATGTGCATCTATAAAGTCGATTGTCTTTTGTTGCTCTAAAACTTTTTTATACGATATTTTCGGGCGCTCATTATAATAACCCGTTACCATAACTTTGATTTTATCGCCGACTTTGAACTTTAGTTTGCCTTTTTCGCTGATCTCGTCTAAACTAAGAATACCTTCTAACTTATCGCCGATACCGACTAAAGCTCTATTTTCCTCTGCTTGAATTTCAACAATCTCTCCCTCTACTATACGAGTAGTTTCTTGTTGTTTTTCACTTGCTGCAAACATCTCTGCAAAATTTTCTTCTTCTTCAAATGATTCGTTAACGAACGCCATAGCCTATCCTCTTGTTACATAAAAATTTCGCAATTATAACCAATTATTGATAATATTTTTATAAATTGTATAAATTTTTACAAAAGGGAAATATTTATAAATTGCTCTCTATAGCACTAACAACATTTTGAATAATCCAATCCGGAGTAGATGCCCCTGCACTAATACCGCAAAGCTCTTTACCCTCAAACCAAGAAAAATCTAGCTCTTTTTCATCCTCTATATGGTAACTGTCTTTGCAGTTATCGGAAGCTATTTTAAAAAGTTCTTTTGTGTTTGAGGAGTTTTTACCGCCGACTATAATCATAACATCTGCTTTTTTGGCAAGTTTTCGAGCTGCTTCTTGATTTTCAAATGTTGCATTGCAAATAGTATTAAAAACTCTAACCTCTTTATGTCTGGGTATAAGATAGTTGGCAATTTCCAAATAATCTTCAACGCGCCTAGTAGTTTGCGCAACAAGAGCAATCCTATCTTTGAGTTTTATATTTTCCAAATCCAAAGACGATGTTACAACCGTTGCACCATATTTTGCATAGCTTTTAACGCCTTTTATCTCAGGATGCGCATCATCCCCAAATATAATTATTTCATATCCGGCTTCACTCATCTCCTGACAAATTTGCTGCGGCTTGGTCACATAAGGGCAAGTTGCATCTACAACATCTACCTTGTTTGCCCTTAACTCTTCTAGTTCATTTTTCGGGATACCGTGTGTTCTAATTACTGCCTTCTCGCCTGAAGAAAAGCTTTTATGATCATTAGTAAGTCCGACTTTAAAATCCTTCTCCAGTCTTTCTATCTCTTTTGAGTTATGAATAAGCGGTCCGTAGGTTGCAGAGTTTTTATTCTCTTCTGCTATTTTTATAGCTCTTTTAACTCCAAAACAAAACCCATAACTCTCTGCAAGTTCAATTCTCACGATAGCAACCCTACTTTACTTCAACTTTTGTTATCCTAGAGAGCAGTTCAAAAAAGTTAGGAAAAGATGTATTTACACAATCTACATCTTCTACACTCATTCCACACTTTAACCCTGCTATCATAAAACTCATAGCTATTCTATGATCTCCGTGACTATTAACCGTTGCTTCCTTAAGTTCTGCGCCTTTTACGCTATAACCGTCATGGAACTCTTCAACCTCTATGCCACAAGCTTTTAAGCCGTTTACTACAGTGGAGATTCTATCGCTCTCTTTTACTCTAAGTTCCTCGGCATTTTTAACCACACTTATGCCCTCTGCACACGCAAAAGCAATAGAGAGTGCCGGAAGTTCGTCTATAAGCCATGAGATATTATCTTCAACCGTAATAGCTTTTAGAGGAGCATGCTTAACACTTATATTTCCTATAGGTTCATATTTATCTTGCGTTATCTCATATCTGATATCCGCACCCATTCTCTCTAATGCCCTAAATGCTTCTATTCTTGTAACATTTAGTGTTACCCCTTCTAACACAATACTTGCATTTGGAGTTATAGCAGCTGCTACCGCAAAGAAAAATGCGCTTGATGGGTCTGCAGGAACTCTGATTTTTAAAGGGGTCAAAAGTTTTGTCATTGGCTTAATAGTTGTTCTCAGTCCGTTTACTTCAATATCTGCACCCATACCTTTTAACATTCTCTCGGTATGGTCACGGCTTAGTTCCGGCTCAGTATATGTACAGATTCCATCTGCTCTAAGTGCTGCGAGTATCATTGCGCTTTTTACTTGGGCAGATGCAATTTTGCTTTCATAATGAAATGCTTTAAGCGAAGCTCCACGGATACTAAGTGGTGCCAAATCTCCATCCTTCCGTCCGTCAAGCTTTGCTCCGATATCTCTTAGCGGTTGCGTAACTCTCTTCATAGGACGACGGCGAAGATATTCATCTCCCGTTAAAACGAAATGACCCTCTGCAGAGCTTAAAAGTCCGCAAAAAAGTCTTATGCCCGTACCTGAGTTTCCACAATCTAAAATTTCACTACTCTCTTTTATGCCCTCAGAGCTGATTTTTATAATATTACCGTCATCCTCTACTTTTGCACCCAGATTTTTAACTATATTTAAAGAGTTAAGAGTATCCTCCGCTCTTAAAAAATTTTCTATCTCGCTTACTCCATCTGCAAGCATTGCAAACATTGCGCAACGATGAGAGATAGATTTATCCGGTGCGATAGTATCTATATTAAGCGAAAAAGGTGATGCTTTTGTAACTTTTGCACTATTCATCTGATTGTAATTCCAAGTTCACTGTTTAATGAGTTCAAGATTGCACTCATAGATTTACTAATATCCTCTTCTTCTAAAGTCTTTTCATACGATTGAAGTACAAATCTAAGCGTTAAACTCATATTTTCGCCTAAAGTAGCATCGCTATATTTATCTACCGGATAAAAACGAACAAGCTCGCCTGTTGCAGACTTTTCTATTGTGCTCTTTACCTTTTCATAGCTCATCTCTTTTGGCATCACTATACTCAAGTCTCTAAAAGAAGCCTGATATTTTGAAGAGTTTTTTGCAGTTTTTATCGCAAAATCCAATTTGTTAAAGTCAAGTTCACACATAAATGTTGCGCCCAAATCATAACTCTCTTCAACCTCAGGATGAACCCTAAATAGTTCGCCTATCTTATCATTACCGATTTTGACAGCAGCGCACTGATACGGATGAGAAAGACTATGTTTTGTTTTATACTCGCTTAGCGTAAAATCTCCGATAATATCGGAAATCTTTTGTGCAAAAAAAGAGAAATCAACTTTTGCGGCTCTTCCTGCATTTGAGAGGTTTTGAGTCTCTCTATCCCCAGAAAACAGAAGTGCCATTTTTAGCGATTCTTCTCTTTGCGCACTATAAACAGAGCCGACTTCAAATAGTCTGATAGACGAATAACCGTTTTTACTGTTATTTGATGCCGCTCTAAGCAACCCTGTCAATAAAGTCGTTCTTAAAGTATCTAGCGTATTTACTATGGGGTTTAATAACTCTTTATCCTCATCTATAGTGTCAAAGCCATACTCTTGAAGCACTTTTTTCTCGTCAAAAACAAAATGAACACTCTCAAAAAAACCGCTATATGCCGCCTTCTGTCTGTAAGTTTGTCTTTTTTTATAGGCAAAATAGTCATCTTTTAGTCTATTTTCTTCACTAAAAATAAACGGTTTTGACTCGATGTTGTCAATGCCGACCATTCTTACAATCTCTTCTGCAATATCTTGTCTATTTACGATATCGTGTCTATGTTGCGCAACGCTAATGACAAAGTTTTCGCCTGATGATTTTTCAGTATCAAAACCTAGGTTTTTAAGTATTTTTGTAATTTTAGCTTTATCTATTTTTGTACCTATAATTTCATCAATCTCATTTTTAGAAACGCTTATTATCTTATCTTCAGGCTCTTCGCACAGTTCAATTACTCCGCCATACACAGATGAAGATGAATTTTTTTGTATCATTCCGATAGCAGAATTAAGACCTATATCCAAGTAAGGCTCACTTCCTCTTGATGCTCTATAGTAGTCATAATTTGAGGCTATTTTTTTACTTTGCATTTTTTTTGAGATTTCATCCGGGGCGATATAGCTTGCTTCAATCAAAACTATACCGTTTTCATATGTGACTCTAGAAGCATCTTCTTGCATAACGCCTATAGCAGAGGCTTTTTCTTTTGATTTATTCATTATAGAAGCAAAACCGTTCTCATCTTGCAAAAGTGCAACTTTAGCCAACTGCTCATTAGCAATAGAGAAAAAGCCGTAATTATACGCTCTTAAAACTACTCCGCAATTATGCATCACATACAACATCAAATAGTCTATATTTGAGTCTGCTTTGCTCTGTATTTGAGATAACCTTAACTTCATCAGAAAAGGGATCTTTAACTCTTTTAAATCAACTGCACGGTATTTAAGGTTTACATTAAGGTTATTTTCATGAGAAAGAGACAAAATTCTTCCGATTCCGACTCTTTTTTCTTCATCTTCTTTGTATGTTATCTCTCTAAGAGGCTTATCAAGAGCTGCACTCAAATCTCTTGCTATCCCCATAATGCTTAAGCAATCGCCTCTGTTTGCGGTAAGTTCAATCTCTATCAAATCATCATTAAAAAAAGGATTTTCACATACCTCTTGTCCTAGAACAAACTTTCCTATGCTTTTATCAAGTTCAATAATACCGCTTTGGCAATCCTCAAGTCCTATTTCTACGGCGGAGCATATCATCCCGCTTGACTCTATGCCTCTGAGTTTTACGGGCTTTATAACTAAGCCGCTTGGCATAACGGTACCGATTGTAGCAACTACAACATCAAGTCCTGCTCTTACATTTGAAGCGCCGCAAACTATTTGAAGTGGACTCTCGCCCCCCACATCTACTTTACAAACAGAGAGTTTATCCGCCTCAGGGTGTTTTTCACACTCTAAAACTTTTCCAAAGACAATGCCTTTTGCAATATTGTAACTATGTACTCTATCAACCTCAAGCCCGATAGAATTTAGCATTTTCGCCAACACATCTGTAGATACTTTGCTTATATCTATCCACTCATTTAACCAGCTTTTTGTTACTATCATTGAAACTGCTCCAACAATTTAATATCTCCCTCAAAGAGCGAGCGAAGATCCCCTATTTGATGTATAAGCATTGCAAATCTCTCGACACCTAAGCCAAAAGCATATCCGCTCACATTTTCGTATCCTACTGCTTCAAATACATTAGGATCTACGATTCCGCAACCCAGAACCTCTAGCCAACCCGTCTTTGAACATACTCTACAACCATCTCCATCACAAAAAACACATGATATATCAACTTCGGCAGAAGGTTCAGTAAAAGGAAAGAAACTTGGGCGAAAACGAACTCTTACATCACCAAACATATACTTTAAAAAATCTTCAAGTATATATTTTAAATTTGCAAAAGAGACTCTTCCCTCTTTGTCAACTAAAAGCCCCTCTACCTGATGAAACATCGGGGTGTGCGTAATATCGTAATCTCTTCTAAAAACAGCCCCCGGAGCTATCATCCTAATAGGCGGCTTTGTGCTCATCATAGTTCTTATTTGTACAGGCGAAGTGTGTGTACGAAGCAGCATCTCATCTTTAAAATAAAAAGTATCTTGCATATCTCTGGCAGGGTGGTGTTTTGGTAGGTTTAGGGCTTCAAAATTGTTAAAATCATCCTCAACCATAGTTCCAGTTTTTACTGCAAAATTCATTGCACTAAAATACTCCACTATTCTGTCCATAGTTTGCATAACAGGATGCAATGCGCCTGATTGCGATGTTTTACTAAACATTGAAACATCAATCGATTCGGATCTCATCGCAGCTTGGAGTTCTAATGTTTGAAGAGTGATTTTTCTTGAAGTAAGCTCATCCATTAACGCATTTTTATGAATATTTAACTCTTGCGCTATTTTTGCTTTTTCATCATCGCTTGCCGATTTTAACTTGGCAAATTCTGCGACCAAAACACCTTTTTTTCCAAACACGGCAATACGAATCTCTTCGATCTCATCAACACTTTGTGCCTCTTTTATTGCGTCATACCACTTTTTCAATACTGTTATCCATATCTTGAAGTATTTGAGAGCGCCTCAAAAAACCTCTTAAATTTTAAATATGCGATTATATTTAAATATAATTTATATATAGCTTCATTCGTCAATTTCTATGATAAAATAAGAAAAAAGGAGATAGATATGTGCATATTTTGTAAAATTGTAAAAAAAGAGATACCATCAAATATTATACTTGAGGATGATGCATTTTTAGCGTTTCATGATATAAACCCAAAAGCGCCTATTCATGTTCTCGTTATCCCTAAAAAACATTTTGATAGCTTTAATGAAGTTGACTCTGAAACTATGAAAAAAATGTCAATATTTATGCAAGAAACAGCAAAAGAGTTACACATAGACAAAAGTGGCTATAGAGTTATCACAAATGTGGGTAATGACGGAGGGCAAGAGGTTAAACACCTACATTTTCACATACTAGGCGGTGCTAAACTTGCATGGCAGCATCTAAGCGATGCAAATCCAAAAGAGATGATTTAAATCAGCTTCTTGCAGTTTTGCAAGGAACTGATTTAGCACTAATTTCTGCTTTTTGTTATCCGTTATCAGGACGGGCAGCTCTCAATCGAACCTAAATCTATCTTAACACCGCCACCTGAAATAATTTTTTCATTGTCTTTAATTTTAACGCCGTTGTGAGTTACTGAGTAAGATACTATAACAGAATCCCTGATAGTGTTTACCGTAGAACAGTATGTCTCCAACGAAGCCATAACCCATCTAGCCGCCATCAAGTCATCGGCATCCGAATCAAATTTATAATCCAAATGCAAATAGTTAAATTTTCTAGGAAAATCATCGTTTCTAATAGCATCGCCTTCTACTACCAAATTCGTTACGCTCTTGTTTTGATTTTTTGGTATCTGAACTATATCTGTCGCACTGCAAGAGATAATCCCTGCCAAAAAATATTCTATCGGAGTGATTTGCGGGCAGTCTATTATAAAACTGCTTTTTTCTGTTTTTGCCTCAAATTTCATCTCATTTAAATGCGATACCGTTACTTTCATCTTTTATTGCTCCAAAAAATTTTTAAAATATTTTAATTGCTCTAGAGTCCTTTGCGTAGAAGTTCCTCCCTCGGAAGTTCTTGCATTCATAGAATTTTTAATTGATAGATACTTTATAACATCTTCACCGATTCTACCGTCTATCTCTTGAAGATACTTTAGTTCTATATCACTCAAATCAATTTTAAGTTCTTCACTCTTTGCAACTGCTTTACCTGTAATAAAATGCGCTTCCCTAAAAGGAATAGAGCATTTTTGAACTAAATAATCCGCTAAATCCGTTGCGCTCAAATGACCGACTTTGCAAGCACTTAACATATTTTGAGGCTTAATCGTCATTGTTTTTAATGCCTCTTTAAGTATCTCCAATGAAATTTGTGCGGTTTTTACTGCATCAAAAACACCCTCTTTATCTTCTTGAGTATCTTTGTTGTATGCAAGCGGAAGCGCTTTCATAACCGTTAAAAGACCCATTAGTGAACCGTAAACTCTGCCTGTTTTACCACGGAGAAGCTCCGGAACATCGGGATTTTTCTTTTGCGGCATAATTGACGAGCCCGTTGAGTACTCATCACTAAGCTCAATAAATCTAAATTCATAACTTGACCACATTACAAGTTCTTCGCTAAGGCGAGATATATGCATCATCATAGTTGAAATATTAAATAATATCTCTAGCGCAAAATCTCTATCGCTTACGGTATCAAGGCAATTAATACTTGCACTCTCAAAACCTAAAAGATTTGCACTCACTCCTCTGTCTATATTATGTGGCGTTCCGGCTAATGCTGCACATCCAAGCGG
The DNA here is from genome assembly GCA_030837195.1 of Campylobacterota bacterium. Taxonomy (GTDB): domain Bacteria; phylum Campylobacterota; class Campylobacteria; order Campylobacterales; family Sulfurimonadaceae; genus Sulfurimonas. Next base: position 24,492 of record JAUPKZ010000002.1, on the reverse strand, counting down.
AGAAATATTATTTCTCTCATAAGAGCTGTTAAATCTCTCTATGTCTCTTTTAAACATTGCCAGATATGCGCTTAAATGAAATGCAAAATTAATCGGTTGTGCATGTTGAAGATGTGTCATACCCGGCATCAGCGTATCGGTATGATTTGCTGCTATATTTAAAATTTCACTCATTAAAAGCTTTAAAGCATCAATAATCTCTCTATTTTTTCTTAAAACAAATCTACGAAAATCAACTGCAACCTGATCGTTGCGGCTTCTTGCGGTATGAAGCTTTTTTCCTGCCTCGCCGATTATTGCCGTAAGCCTTTTCTCGACCGCCATATGGATATCTTCATCACCGATTTTCCACTCAAATATATTAGATTCAATCTCTTGTTTTACTTGAGAGAGCCCTTTTACTATATCTGCCAATTCTAGAGATGTTAAAATCCCTTGTTTCTCAAGCATAGTTGCATGTGCGATAGAGCCCTCTATATCTTCACGGTAAAGCTCTCTATCAAACATAATTGAACCGTTAAACTCCTCTAAAAGAGTCGATGCACCTGCAGAAAAACGACCTGACCACATCTTATCCATAATTTCTCCGATAATTAAAGTTTGTTATTTTAACGAAAATAAGTGATTTTACAAAATGCCGCCGTAGCGTCTATAGCATTTGTACAAAATTGCAGTAGCTCTAAAGCAATACAAAAAATGAGCGCTTTAGAGAATATTTATAATTATTTAATTGCAGGCAGGAACTCTACCACTATCTTTTGCATACTCTTCTAAAAAGTCGCTTAGGTGTTTTGCTTTCTTAGCATATGCGCTGCTCTCAAAATATTCGCTAGAAGCAGAAGCATCCGAATTTGTGCTGTTTATATGAATACTTGCAAGCTCTTCACCCTTATTATTCATAAGCTTTTTCCACTCTTTTTGGGTTTTTGTAGAAACAAAGTCCTGACCGCTTTTATGACATTTAGTACATTTTTTTACAAACTCGTTTTGACCTTTATAAACAGCCGCTTCTAATGCAGCCGGAGCAAGAAGAAAAATGGAAAACACAAACGCAAAAAGCTTATTCATCACATACCCTTTTTTAATAATGCCTTATGTTACATCACGAATTATTATATTTACCTTACAAAAAATAAAATTTGGCAAATTTGAGAGTAAATTGTCACAATTGAAACTTTTGGTATATATTTTCGTCCAAATCCCAAACGCCTTTTGCCTTTAGAGATGCTACGACAGACGGTGTACACTCGACATCATCCGGCCACTCTCTAGTAAAATCATCCAACATATTTTTAGTTGTTGCATCAACTCCGACCATAAGCCCTGATATAAAAATATCCCTTAGCGCATCTATATTGTTTGTTACTCTCCAAAGCAGCATATATGGGTTAAAAATATCATTTTTAGCTTCATCTACAAATACAACGACTCTTAAATGATTGCTTAATTCTAAAAGAGCATCAAAATACTTTTTTGCATTTCTTGTTTTGGCTATAGAGATAACAGTAACAGGGTTTTTTGTTCTACGCATAAACTGATGAAGTTCTTTTGCATCAGGAACAACACTCTTGACTCTTGCTAAGAGTTCTTCATCTCCAAGCAATTCAGGTGCTTCTACCCTGTTTGCGCTTGTTGCATCAATGCCCAACTTCCCTCCTACAAGAGCCTCCGGTGAAGAGTGATCAAGCGCATCTAAAATCCCTTCCGTAATAAAAAGCGATTTTGGCGTAAATCTATCGAGAATATATGTTGTAACCGCTTCATAATTTTCCAAAGAAGGAGCTTTTTCATCTAAAAAGATTGCATGTTTTACAAAGCTCATCTGCCCTGCACCCCAAAACGCATGCATAAATTGTTTTGCATGACCTTTATACAGAGGCTGCATTTTTGCTATTATGAGATTGTGAAACCCGCAGTTTTCCGGCATATGATAATCAAGCAAATCAGGTGCAGTAGTCTTTAGAAGCGGAAAAAATATCTTTCCTGTTGCCCATCCCATATATTTATCTTCAAGCGGCGGTTTTCCAACGACTGTTGCTAAAAAGATAGGATTTTTTTTCATAGTAATTGCGCTTACTTCTAAAACGGGGTAAGGCTCTCTTAAAGTATAGTAACCCGTATGATCTCCAAAAGGTCCCTCTATCCTCATCTCATTAGGATCTACCCACCCCTCAATAACATAATCCGCATCTTGGGGAATATAAAGAGGATTGGTAAGTGATTTTACAAGTTTTGCACTTTTTTTCTTTATCAATCCATACATTAAAAGCTCATTTACACCGTAAGGAAGCGGTGCAGTCGCACACCATGTATAGAGCGGATCTCCGCCGATTGCAACACTTACGGGCATTTTTTTGCCTGCTTTTTGGTATTGATCAAAAAAGTGTGAGGAGTCTTTGTGTATCTGCCAATGCATACCCAAATGGTTTTTATCATAGACTTGAAGCCTATACATACCGAGATTTACCATACTGCCGTCTAAACTCTGTGTATAAACTTGCCCCATTGTTATAAACGGTCCGCCGTCGCCCTCCCAAGTCGTCAAAACAGGAAGTTTGTATAAATCAATCGTATCGTCTAAATATTTTACCTCTTGACAAGCACCGCTGCCGCTAAGTTTTTTAGGAAAAATATTTTTAAGTGAAAAAAGTTCTCCAAGCATCGAAAATTTACCCATCATCGTCGAGGGCGGCTTCATATGTAGAAGTTTGGTTATCTCATCGGCAACAGACTCTATAGTTCTGCCAAAAAGAAGCTCACAGCGTTTATATGAGCCAAAAAGATTCATTGCTACGGGTTCACTAAATTTTTTTTGGCTTTTTTTATCTACGGCATTTGTAAACAAAAGGGCTTTGCCACCACCCTCTTTTTTCACCTCTGCATATGCCAAATGCGGAATCTCTAAGTAAATATCAAGTTCTTCTTCAATAACTCTTAATTCATTGTTTTGTTTTAGTAACTCAATACTTCTTTTCATTGCTACTTATTTTCCATCATAGCTTCAGCACGCAAAAGAAGCTCTTTAGCTCCCCTGCCGATAAATTCAAGAGCCATTTCACTGCCGACTCTTTCATAGTCTCTTTTTGAAACTATTTTAGCATCGCTTAACATCTCTGTTCCATCAGGAAGTCCCAAAACGGCTTTTACGCTTATGGTAGAATCCTCTAAAACAGATGCATTAACACCTATTGGCACTTGGCATCCGCCTTCTAGCTTATCAACAAAAGCTCTCTCTATAGTGGTCTCAATTCTGCTATACTCATCTTCAAGTCTTGCAACTATTTTTAACACTTCTGCATCATTGATTGCTTCAATTCCCAATGCACCCTGCCCCATAGAAGGAATCATTTCATCAAGCGATATCGGATAGATATATCTTACGCTATCAAGTAAAGAGAGCCTATTTATGCCTGCTGCTGCAAGTATAATTGCATCAAATTCTCCCTCTTTTAGCTTTCTGATTCTTGTATCAACATTTCCTCTTAAATCCTTAATAATTAAATCAGGGCGAAGCTTCTGTATCTGCATCTTGCGGCGAAGTGAAGATGTACCTACGACTGCCCCTTTAGAGAGAGAGTCTATGTTTGGAAATTTTTCAGATAAAAGTGCATCTCTTGAGTCTTCTCTCTCCGTAATAGCAGCCAGTAAAAGTCCCTCTGGCATAACAGTAGGAACATCTTTTAATGAATGAACTGCAATATGTGCTTCGCCTCTAAGCATCGCCTCTTCAAGCTCTTTTAAAAACAGACCTTTACCGCCGATTTTTGATAGTGCTTTATCTTGAATCTTATCCCCGGTTGTTACAATAACATTAAGCTCAACCTCAAGCCCCGGATTTTGCTCTTCTAAAACTGCTTTGATATGGTTTGATTGCCATAGGGCAAGTTGTGAGCCTCTTGTTGCTATTACTAATTTTTTCATTTACTTAACCTCTTTATATTTATTTTTTGTTTTATCTAACACACCGTCAAAAAACATTGTAGGTGTCCCGTTTACCATATTTTTATCCGCAATCTCCAAATCACTTTGAAAATGTTTTGTAACCTCTGCGGACATTAAATCTGCAACCGTGATCTTAGAATTCATTGCTTTGTTGAATGTCCCCAATATAACCTCGTTTACTCTCTCTTTTGGATCGATATTTATTTTATAAAGATCCAGTACTACATCTTTTCGACCTTGTAACTCAAGTGCTATAGCAGCTTGTGAGAGTTCAACAGAAGCAGGATGAAGTGCCTCTAGCGGAAGGTGATAATAATAAACCGCAAATTTGTTAGGATACTTTTTCATATATTCTAAAGCTTCCGGAACGAACTTTTTACAAAACGGACATAGTGGATCTGAAAATATCGCTACCTTGTGTTTTGCATTTTCATTTCCGTATATAAGATTCTCTTTTTTATAATATTCACTCTTAAATGTCAAAGAAACAAAATCTTTTAAATCTTTTTTATCGTTTACGCTAAAAATTTCCTTAGAGATAACATCTCCATCCGAAAACCAAACCATTTTTTGGCTAGCCTGACGGTTCTCTTTAGCTAAAATCGCGTCAAAATCAACTATATAAGCGCTCCAACCCGGATGCTCTTTTACATCAACTCTATCGGTTATTTTTATTTTGAGTGATTTTATATTTGGATTACTGCTATAGAGCTGTTTTAAAAAATCCTCTATCTTTTTATTTTGCTCATCGGCTATTAAAAAACTACTTAATAGCGCTATTGTCGCTAATAATTTCAACATCAATGACATCTTTATCCTCTCTTTTGGTATTTATTTTTTGTTCTCTTTTGTGTATTTGGGATTTTATACTATAACGGTTAACAAGCATCGTAGTAAAACTGCCAAACTGCAACAAAACACCGACTATATCAGTTAAAAATCCCGGCAGAATAAGTAAAATTGCTCCTATAATAGTAAAAAGGTTTAACTTTTGAAACTGCTCTATATTGATAAAATTATATGTAACCGCCGTAAAATTTTCTCTAAGCGTTGTCTTGAAATTTAACAAAATAACAATACCTGCGAGTGCACTTACGACTATCTCCATAAAAGTTGCAAGTGCGCCTATTGCAGATGAGATATTTACAGATACCAATACCTCTAAAAATAGATATACTATAAAATATATCATCTATGAAAGAAATTCCGTAAGCTTAGAATATACATCGTTTGCACTGATAGAAACAGTCTCTTTTGTTTTTCTATCATATATTTGAACCAAACCGCCTTCAAGCTCTTTTCCTATAATAACCGTATATGGAAAACCTATAAGCTCCGCATCTTTCATTTTAAACCCAAATCTCTCTTTTGAATCATCAAAGATAACATCCGCTCCTGCTTTTTTGAGTCTTTCATACAGTTCTTCACCTAAGTTCATTTGCGCAGTATCTTTAATATTTGAAACCATAATATTGACTACATAAGGTGCAGTAGCTTTCGTCCAAATACAACCGTTTTCATCGTGGTTTTGCTCAATTATAGCTGCCACCAGCCTGCTTACGCCTATGCCGAATGTTGCCATTTCAAAAGGTTTTGATCTGCCGTTTTCATCGTTAAAATGTGCTTCAAGCGGCGCAGAATATTTGGTACCGAGTTGAAAAATATGTCCTACTTCAATCCCTTTTTTAAAGTGAAGAGCCGCACCGCAAGAGCATTTTTTCTCAATTTTCAACTCTTGAAGTTCGTCGTAAGATTTTGCCTTCAAAGCATCAATCTCCTCCTCACTATCATAAATAGTCTCTATATTTGCACCGTAATTACACTCTTGGCATACGACCAAAGTATCTTCACCGCTATTTGCCAGAACATGAAACTCTTTACTTCCATCTCCGCCTATTGCTCCGCTATCTGCTGCAACAACCCTGAAGTCAAGACCGAGTCTTGTAAAAATTTTTTTATAAGTCTCTTCCATTAGATTAAATTCTCTTACCATATCTTCATGGGTAGAGTGAAAAGAATAGCCGTCTTTCATCAAAAATTCACGGCCTCTCATCAGTCCGTATCTAGGTCTTGCTTCATCGCGGAATTTCGTGTTTATCTGGTAGAGATTAAGCGGCAAATCTTTATAGCTTGTTACTCTGTTTTTAACAAGCTCTACAATAGCTTCTTCATTTGTCGGGCTAAGTACAAACTCATTTTCATGTCTGTCGTGTATGCGAAGCATCTCTTTACCCATAGCCTCGGAGCGACCGCTTCTCTCCCATAACCCAATCGGAGTAACAAAACTAAGCTGTACCTCTTGGCAGCCTGCATTATCTAACTCCTCTTTTACTATAGCCCTGATTTTCTCCAGTACGATTTTGCCTAAAGGCATAAAATTGTAAAGACCTGCCCCCTGCTGGTTAATAAAACCGCCTCTGAGCAAAAATTTATGACTAGGCAGAGTCGCATCAGATGGCGCCTCCTTTGAGGTAGGTATAAAAGCTCTGCTTCTTCTCATTATCTTCCTTCTATAATATTTAAGGCATGCTCACACTTATACTTGTCGGGCATATCATTTTTATCTTTTTTTATCAAAAACTGTAAAGCGCTTGTTACCATATCGGACTTTGACTCTTCAGAAACGCTGCGCATTTTTGAAGTCATTTCATGTAAAAATCTTTTCATAACCTGCTGTGCCATTTTATGAACTTGAGCTTCATACTCTTTTGGAATATATCTGTTTTTTATAACTCTTTTGCTCTCAATACTTGCAGCTTCGTAAGCTTTTTGATAAATCTCTTTTATCATAGGTTCTACATTTAGAGTATCCAACCACTCAAAGAACTCAACCGTACTTCTACCTATAATTCCGTGAGCTTTTCTAGCTTCATCTTCGCGAAGAGCCATATTTTCATCGACAATGCATTTTAAATCGTCTATGGTATATAAGTTAATTCTCTCGCCTTTATGATAATTAATATCTCTAGGAAGTGCCAAGTCAAACCAATATCTGTCAAAATCGCAAGGTTTTATAATCTCATCCGTTATAATAGGAACGGGAGAAGATGTTGCAGTAAATAAAATCTCAAATTCATTAACTGCTTTTGGAAGCTCGCTAAAATCTAAAACTTTTACACCACATGTTCTTGAGAGCTTTTCGGCTTTATCTCTTGTTCTATTCATCATATAAACATCTGCGCCGCTAGCTACCAAATGCTTTGCCGTGATTTCTGACATTTCGCCTACGCCTATAACTAGAGCTTTTTTGCCGGATATATTTTCAAGAACCGATTTAAGTTTAGCAACCGCCACGCTCGCAATTGAAACCGGTTTTGAGGATATATCCGTTGCATTTCGCACTTTTGCCGCACATTTAAAAGCATGATGCATAGCACGGGCTAGTTTTTGACCGCTAAATCCGCTATCATAAGAGAGCCTAAAAGCATCCTTTAACTGACCTGCAATTTGTGTCTCGCCTACAACCATAGAGTCAAGAGACGAAGCAACGGCAAATAGGTGATGGATTGCGCTGCTGTCATCAAATACATCTGCTCTGCCTTCTAACTCTTCAATAGAGATTTTAGACCTTTTAGAGAGAGCTTCAAATATATGCCTTGTTGCTTCAGGCAAATCGCTGCAGCTGCAAAAAACTTCCATTCTATTACAAGTAGAAATGAGTATAGCTTCATTTATAGCCGGACTAGATTTTAGTATAGCCAAACAACCCTTCACATGCTCATCATCTGGATAAGATAGCTTTTCTCTAATTTCAAGAGTTGAATTTTTATGTGAAAAACTTATATTTAAATAGTGCATTAGTAACTTCTTTGTATCATAGCCTCTAAAATGGAGACTAATTGGGTATCGTTTTTAATAATTTCTTTTGCTTCGTCTGAGAGTTTTTTTGCCAACTCAAAAGACTTTTCTATCGTTTTATGCTCTTTCATTTTTTGTAAAATCCATGCAGATTCTCCTTCATTTAACTCTTTTGCGTGAAATGAAACAAGTTTTTTTTGTTCATCCTTTGATAAAAGGTTATGAAGATATATGTATGGCAGCGTACATTTACCTTCTCTAAAATCATTCATAGCAGGTTTTCCGAGAGTCTTTGCATCTGCCGTAATGTCTAGTATATCATCAATTATCTGAAATGACAATCCTAGATTTTTTCCATACAAAGCATGAGATGCTATATCTTTGCCTGCAAGCGTAGCAGCAGCAGCGGCACAAGCTTCTATAAGTGTAGCGGTCTTTAAGTAGAGCATACTAAGATATTTATCTTCATCGCTATTAAACTCACTTGACATCTCAACATCCATCATCTCGCCTATGCTTAGCAGTGTTACGGAATTTGCAATAATTTTTGCAATCTCTGCACCAAAAAATACAAGCTCGCTATAAGCTTTTGAATACAAAATATCTCCAAGCATAACTGCCGTTTTGCTTCCGCTAGTAGCATTTACAGATGCAACTCCTCTTCTTGTGGTAGCTTCATCTATAACATCGTCGTGAAGCAGGCTCGCAGCGTGGATAAGTTCTACAATCGCTGCCAATAGAGGCGCTCTTTCATTCGAAGAAGCAATTTTTAATATAAGCTTTGCACGAACTCTTTTTCCGCCCTCGAGCGTTTTAAAAAGTCGCGTTGCTTCACCATATCCGATTTCTTCTATTAGCCTTATTATTTCGCTCTCGACTCTTTGCATATTCTCTCTTTAGCTCTCTTTTAACTCTTCTAAAAATATATCTTCTTTTTTATCCCATAAAAAGAGCTCAAAAACCGCTTCCTTGCTCTCTTGTTTAAACTCTTTAAACTTTACTAAAATATATGGCAGATTATAGAAATCACCGTCTCTCGTTTTTAGCTCTACTCTAAAACTTTGGTTTTTATCTCTTAAGTATAAGACATTTTGACCGACAATCTTATCGTAAACTCTATGAATTACCAAACCGCCGTTTTTATAGAGCGTCCACCTAAAGTCAAAGAGCTTCTCTTTATCTTCATACTTTACGACAATCTTTTTTTTCTGATCTTTTTTAAGCACTATTTCAATCTTTTGTCTAAAATCTATAGCTTCCAAAGAGTTTATAGAAAAAAAGACAAAGAAAAAAATAGGTAAAAAAAACTTCAACTATTCACTTTGTGATAATATATTGCCCATCATCTCTATGCAAAGACTTTTTGCATAACCCTCAACTTCATCGGCATTTGAAATCAGAAAAGTGTTTAGCTCTCTCTCATCAATTTCCTCTCCAAGCTTTTGAGCTGCCAGTAATTCCAACGCTGCCATTCTATCTATAAATTTTTCTAATTGATATCTTACAACATCATTGTTGGCATTGAAGATGATATCCATCAATTTGCTCTTTATAGAGCCGACAAATATATCATCCTCGTCTTCAAATAATCCATGCATATTTATTCCTAAAAAATTTTTTGTATTATAACACTCCTACAATAATAATAACTTAACACTAAGTCTATTTTCTATACAATTTTGATTATGAAAAAATATGATTATTTAATAATCGGTGCAGGAAGCGCCGGATGCAATATCGCCTACTACTTAAAACAGTGTGGCAAAAAAGTAGCAATCGTTGATAAAGAAGGCATCGCAAAAGGCGCAAGCGGCGCTGCAGGAGCTTTTTTATCTCCTCTTCCCGGTAAAAAAAACCCATACAACACTCTTGTAAACAGCGCTCTTGCTTTTAGTTTAGATTTTTATGAAAAACTTATTCCTCAAGCAATACAAAAAAAAGGCGTGCTAAGAGTTGCAAACGACAACTTTGACAAAGAAAAACTCCAAACAAACAGTGACGCAAGTTTTTACGATAATAAAAAGCTAAAAAATATCTCTTTAAATTTTAAATATGACATAGATGGTTTTTTTTACGAAAATGCAGCCGTTTTAACTCCTAAAGAGGTGTGCGAAAAACTTTTAAACGGTTGTGATTTTTATATAAAAGATGTTCAGGAACTTATCTTTAAAAACGGTTTTTACATAATAGATGACTTAATATCAACTAATATCATATTGACGCAAGGGACTATAAAACCGCTTGTTCCTATGCCATATATAGATATTTCTCCCATATACGGTGTAAAAATAGATGTAAAAACTACAACAAAAGTACCGTTTAATATACATAAATCTATCTCTATATCTACGAACAAAAATGACGGCACTGTTGCAATAGGCGCAACCAAACAAAGGCACGATATGCAAAATATGCAATGCCTAACAACATGTGATAAATGTGCTTTTTATGTAAACAGTGATGAAATGCAGATAAAAGAGCTCTTAACTTCGGCAAATGAACTTATAGAGCTGGAAAACTTAGAAGTAGTCAATATATATAAAGGCGCAAGGGCTACTATAAAGAGTTATTTCCCTACAATAGGCAGAGTTGTAAACTTTGATGAGAGTTTAAAAAAATACCCGTCAATAAAAAACGGGACTAAAATCCCGCCAAACCTACTTGAGTATTTTCCAAATCTATACATCATAAATGCTCTTGGTTCAAGAGGCTTTGTTTTAGCACCCTATTTGGCAAAAATGCTCGGTGAGCATATTTTAAATGCCGCACCCATTCCACAAGAGATATCTACTCAAAAACTTTTTTATAAAGCAGCTAGAAAAAGCTAAATTACCCTATAAATCTATGCAACAATCTCCGTACCGACTCCGGCAGATGTAAATAGTTCTAAAAGTAAAGAGTGTTCTATTCTTCCGTCTATAATATGTGCTTTTTTAACTCCGCCGTCCACTGCTTCAAGGCAAGCATCTACTTTTGGCACCATTCCGCCATGTATGGTTCCATCGGCTTTTAGTACTTCTATTTCATCTTTTGTAAGAGAACTAAAAAGCTCTTTATTGTTATTTAAAACGCCTGCCGTATCCGTCAAAAATATAATTTTATTTGCTCCGATTGCTTTTGCTACAAATGATGCACATAAATCTGCATTGATGTTAAATCCCGGATGCCCAAGCTCTTCACCTGCTGCGATAGGAGCAATTACAGGGATAAAACCCTCATCTATAAGATTTAATACGACATCCGCTTTAACATCAGTAATATTGCCCGTAAGCCCGAATTTTGCAAAATCTTTTGCTTTTGCGGTAATAAAATGCGCATCTTTACCGCTTATGCCGATGGCTTTTGCACCGTGTGAATTTAAAAGCGAAGCTATCTCTTTGTTTATCTCGCCGCTTAAAACCATCTCGACTATACGCATAACCTCTTTTGATGTAACTCTCTGCCCGTCTATAAACTTTGATTCCAGCTTTAGAGCATCAAGCATCTCATTGATTTGCCTTCCTCCGCCGTGTACAACTACGGGTCTTATGCCTACAAGATACATCAAAAGAATATCCTCCGCAAACTTCTCTTTAAGCTGTGGGGTCTCTTGCGCAGAGCCTCCATATTTAATGACTACTATTTCTTTATTGAACTGCTTTATAAACGGTAAAGCATCAAGAAGGGTTTGAACTGTTTCAATCTTTTTTTGCACTGTTTTTTCCTCTGTAATTATCTATAGTTTTAAAAATATTTTCGCTGACTTCCACATCTAAATCAAGCAGCGAAAGCGGCAAATCAAACTGCTCTAATTTTACAAAATCTTTGTAAGTTACCAAAGCCGAATCAGAAGCATCTCTTTTTAGTATTGACGCTATCTCCTCTTTTGTAAAAGAGTGATGATCTTCAAAATAGTTTTTACTTAAAACTTCAGGCAAGTAGCTATTTAGTCGATTTGGTCTTGCTATGGCAGTTATGAGTGACATTTTATCACTTTTATTTTTAAGTTCAACTACTCTTTTAAAATCAATGCCCTCTTTTAGAACAACTGCTTCTTTACCCTTCCAGAGTCTCTCTCTAAACGCTCCGGATGGAAGACAAAATTTATTTTCACTCTCTACTTCTATAAGAAAATCAAGTTTTTTGATATCGTGTTTTGAGTAGGCATCATCTAAAAATATAATTTTAGCACCCATCTCTTTGGCTTTTTGGATACCTTTTTTTCTATCTTCACTAACTATAACTATGGCATTTGGTACTTTTTTAGCATAAATCATCGCCTCATCTCCGCTAATGCTTACATCTGTGAGTATTTTTTCTCCATCACTCACTACATAAAGCCCTTGACTCTGCCTGCCATATCCGCGAAGAATTATCGCACAATTAGCATACTTTGATGCAAGCGCACTTACAAGAGGAGTTTTACCGCTGCCGCCGACACTAAGATTTCCGATGCTGATAATGTCAATACCAAAATCTTGTGCTTTTTTTGTTTTATATCTAAGATACATTACAAAGCAGTAGAGATATGAAAGAGGAGAAATCAGCAATGAAATGAGTTTTTGCATAGAGTTTGGGTTGTAAAAATACTCTTCAACCCAAAAAACTAGCTCTTTTCTCAAATGCTATACTCTTGTAGAAGCTACTGCTTTTACTTTATCTATAACGAACTGCACTTCTTTATCTTGCATACTAGCATAAATAGGAAGCGACATCACTTTTTGGTATATTTTAAGTGCGATTGGAAAATTGTTTACTTTAAGCGCATATTTGTTTTTATAGTAAGACAAAAAGTGAAGCGGTATATAGTGAAGACCAACCTCAACACCCTCTTTTTTTAGTTCAAGCGCAAATGAGTCTCTGTTTTTATCTACTTTGATAATGTAGAGAGAATAAGGATGTTCATCATTATGCGCATACGGAATCGTGATGTGATCTACGCCCTCAAAAGCTTTATTGTACATCACTGCTATCTCTTTAATGCGCTCTAGGCTTTTATCCATCTCTTGAATCTGCGCTCTTATGTATGCCGCATCTAGCTGGCTCATTGAGTAGTCAAACCCGATATCTATAACATCATAGATATATTCAAGAGAGTCTTGAGCTTTTTTCATACCGTGAGAACTAAGAAGTCTTGCTCTCTCGATGATTTCCTGTGAGTTTGAAACAAGCATACCCCCGTTGCAAACATTCTTTTTTAGATGGGAAGAGAAGTTAAAGCAAGTAATATCGGCACCGGTTGAGCCAATCTTATCTCCTTTGTAAGTTGCACCCAAAGCCTCACTTGCATCTTCGACGATTTTTACATCATATATTGTCGCCATTCTATAAAGCCTGTCTAAATCTGTACATTGCCCCGCAATATGAGTAACAATGACTGCTTTTAGTTTTTTTGCTTTATTGTCTTCTAAAAACTCTTCTAGTTTATCAAGGTCTATATTATAAGTCTGCGCATCAATGTCTATAAAAATCGGTTCTGCATCGAAATGACGGACAACTTCGGGTACATTAGGATGTGCATTTACCGAACAAACGACTTTGTCCCCCCGTTTTAAGTCAAGAGCAAGCATAGCCAGATGAAGCGCAGCCGTACCGTGAGAAGTTGCAAGTGCATAGTCGGCACCCACATAAGAAGCGAACTCATCCTCAAGCTCTTTAACCTGATCCACATCTTCTGCATCCAAAACATCACTTACCAGTGAATAAGCCTCTCTACCGCTCTCATACTTACAAAATGCAACTTTCATTTTTTCTCTCCTTTACAGTGTAATGTCTCTTGGGTAATTAAAATCATGGTTTATCGTTCTAGATGTCAGTTTTGCAATAACGGGCATCTTCCTTTTAAACTGATTTTTATAAATTTTATCTATTATCATATCAATCATCTCTTTTGAGTATCCACTTTTGATAACTTCTTCTTTTGTGAGCCTCTCTTCTACATATAGCCTAAGTGCTCCATCAAGCTCGGCATAGCTATACCCTAGGTCTGCTTCATCACTCTGCCCTTCCCATAAATCCGCAGACGGAGCTTTATTTATAATGCTATGAGGAATACCCAAGTACCTTGCAAACTCAAAAATTTCACTCTTATATAAATCCCCTATAGGATTAATAGCACTTGCCAAATCGCCATAAAGCGTCCCATATCCAAGCATCAACTCACTTTTATTGCTAGTACCGAGTACAAGTGCTTTTTGTTTTGCCGAAATATCAAACAAAGTCGCCATTCTAAGCCTTGCCGAAAAGTTTCCTCTTCTTAGATTATCCATATCCGGATTTTGCTGTTCATACGCTCTGAGCATCGGTTCTATAGTAACCGTTATAGACTCTAGCTTAAATTTTTTGCATAACTCATCCGCATCATCTAAAGAAGATTTTGATGAATAGTGTGATGGCATTTTAACACAAAGCAAATCTTTGCTAAACACATTATGCGCAAGTACGGCTACGACTGCGGAATCTATACCGCCGCTAAGCCCAAGAACAACACTCTTCAAACCGGTTTTTCGGACTTCATTATCTAAGAAATGTTCTAAATATTCTGCGATATGCGCATACCTTGTCATCAACAACCTTTAAAAAACTTTAATAAAAAAGATTATATCAAAAATTAGTAACTTATTTTGTTACAATTTCATAAAAAATCAAGGTTTTATAGAATGAAAATAAAAGCAAAAGCAATGGGTGAGTATCAAACAAATTGCTATATTGTGAGTGTTGAGGGAAAAGATTTTATCATTGACCCCGGCATAGGAGCGACATCTTGGGTTATGCAAAATGTAACAAATCCCATAGCCATCTTTAATACTCATGGGCATTTTGATCATGTATGGAGTAATGCAGAACTACAAGAAAAGCTAAAAATACCTCTATATTCTCCATCGGCAGATATAAAACTTCTCTCTTCAAGCTCATGGATGCCTGATTTACCGCCCTCATATCCAGATGTTGCCGTAAAACCAAACGAAGAGTTCGACTTTGATGGCATAAAAGTAAAGTTCCTGCACTTTGCCGGTCATACAGAGGGATGTTCTGCCATAGAGATAGGCGATGCACTCTTTAGCGGTGATTTTATCTTTGAGCGCTCCATAGGACGAACAGATTTTCCGTATTCAAACCCTAGTGACATGAAAGAGAGTCTAAAAAGATTTAAAGCCATCACATATGATAAAACTATATATCCCGGACATGGCGGAACAACAACCATAAAACAAGAGCAACAATATGTCGATTATTGGATAGAACATCTTTAGACAAATAGCGCCCAAAGATTATTGCATATCTCTAAAAGAAGAGACCTTTTTTATTTAAAGATATTGAAGGCTCGTCTATATAAAAACCCTGTGCAAAGTCTATCTTAAGCTTTGCTACAGACTCTAAAACAACACTAGAGTGAACATACTCCGCTATTGTTTTAATACCTAATTTTTTTGAAAACTCGACAATACTCTCTACAATCATATATAAATTGTGATCAACATCCATATCTTGAACAAGAGAGCCGTCTATTTTTATAAAGTCTGGACGCATATTTGCCAAATATCTAAAATTTGAGTATCCGCTTCCAAAATCATCTATTGCAACCTTGGCGTCATAGCGCCTTACTTCCGATATGAACCGTTCAACTTTTCTAAAATCCTCAACGGCATCAGACTCTATCAGTTCAAATATAACCCTTTTTGAAGCTTTTGAGCTTTTGAGCTTTTTAATAATAAACTCAAATATCTCTGTGCACATAATATCTTCTATGGAAAGATTTATGCTAAATTCAAAATCATTATCTTCAAAAGTTTCAAAAGATTTTTCTATAATAGCCTTTGTTATCTCTTTATAAATTTTAATTCGTTTTGCTATGGGAATAAAAAGGTTTGGAGAGAGTATCTTTTCATTTTTGTCTATAAGTCTGGCAAGACACTCAAACTTTTTTATCTCATGTGTTTTTACATCTGCAATAGCTTGATAGTATGGAACTATTCTTGAAGCTTCAACAGCTTCTCTAACTATACATGAGAGCTTTATGTTTCTCTCATATTCACTCTCAAAATTCATTCTGTCTTCATATATCCAATAATTAGCGCCTATTTCTTTAGCATGCTTAAGCGCCATGGCAACTTTTGAAAAAATATCTTGATTTTCTTTGTTTGAGCATGAAGCAAGCGTAAAATCAACATAAATCTTTATACCTTTATAGGCAACGACTATATTTTTGATTTTTTTATAAACTTCTTCCATATGCTCTTTTAAATCATAAAAACCCATATCTTCATCTAACACCAACGCAAATTCATCGCCTGAGAGCTTGTAGATGGTGTGTTTTTGCAAATTATTTTGCAGGTATCTTCCTATATGTTCAAGAACATAGTCACCGACTATATGGCCATAAAAATTGTTTATTGTATGGAAATCATCTATATTTAGGACAATAAGTACAAAGCCTTTTTTATCGTCTAAATCACTTCTTAACTTGTAAATATTCGGAAGGTTTGTAAGATGATCCGTAAAATATCTGCTAAATAGCTTATCTCTATACTCCTCTACGCTGACATCTTTTTTAGTTGCCTGTTTATGAAGTTCTTGCAGTATCTCATCATGAATATTTTCTATATTGCTATTTTTGTTGAGTATGTATAGTGTTAAATTTGTTTTATTTTTATCATCGTGCTTTAAGAGAACCACTTTTGCATGAGGAAATTTTTTTAAGAGTTCATTTTTTAAATTTTGAACAAGTATAGTATTATGTAAAAATGAAAAAATATGTACAAGGGCATTTACTTCTTTAAGCTTCTCAAGCTTCGAAATGACAGATGCTACATCGCTTGATGAGAGCAGCGTATAATTTTCAATCTCTAATATATCCGTATTTAAACTCAACTCATATCTCCACATCCTTGCGTAGCACTATTCTAGCATAAAAAACTAAAGTAGATTTTAACAACACTTTAAATAGAATAACAATTATAATTTTATTTCAAAAGGTTACTATTGAAGTCATTTCAAAATCTGCTTTTACTTCAAAACCTCTATAGACTAAAAGCTATCGGGTTTAGCTATAGCGACTCTTTTGCAATAAATCAAAAGACGGTTGATGAAAAACCACATTCTATTTTTGAACTAAATAAGACTATATCGACATGTTTCTTATGTGACTTAAGCAAATCAAGAGTACAGAGTATGAGCGGATACGGCAACCCAAATGCCGATATCATGTTTATAGACTACTCAGTTTCAATGAGTCAAGATAGCACAAATAGCTACTATGCAGGGCACTCAGGCGAAATACTTAAAAATATGATAGAAAATGTTTTACATCTTAGCATAGAAGATGTGTATCTAACACATGCTATCAAATGCAAACCGCTAAATTCAAACTTGCCTTCAAACTCTGAGTGGGATTCTTGTAAAAGCTACCTATTTTCTCAAATAGAATTTATAAAACCCAAAGTAATTGTAACCTTAGGTAAAGATGCTTATGCTAAAGTTACATCTGAAGAAAAAAATTTCCAAAATGTAAGAGGACATATTATAAACTTTAAAAATTATAAGTTAGTACCTATGTATCATCCAAATCATCTTCTTAGAAATCCGGATGATAAAAAAATTGCATTTAATGACCTAAAAACCATAAAGAGTTGCTTATGAAAAAAATAGTATATATTCTACTTCTGCTGTTGCCTTTGCAAGTTTTTGCAAAAAGCTTTTTAGTGTCTAATATTGCGCTACCTAGTATCCACATACAAAATCTAAACCCTTTTCCTTGCAATGATAAATGTCTAAGCAAATTTATAAAAGAGGGAATGATTTTCTCATTTTTGGCTTTTGTAGATTCTGAGCTTCAATCCGACAAAGAGCTAAAGTCGGTAAATCTCGAAAAAGAAAAAGAAAAATATCTCTCAAAAGAGGAGAGGGTCCTTCCTCCTTCGCAAAAAAACAAGCTTAAAATCGCACTTCTGCTACCGCATAAAAAGATAGGAAAATATGCCACTTCAACAACAAATGCCACCCTTGCATATCTTATTTCAAAGAATTACCCTTTTGAAGTAAAAAGCTATAAGATAGAAAATGAAACTCAAGAAGAGTTTGCAAAAACGCTTGCAAAAATACAGAGTGATAAATTTTACTATGTTATCGCTCCCGTAACTCAAAACGGCGAAAAAGAGATTGCTAAAATAAATACGGATATAGTTATCTATTTTCCGACTATAAATAAAAAAGATGCCTCTTCAAATGAAGACAATTTTTACTATGGAGGAATCGACTACAAAGCACAAAGCGAAAAGCTTTTAGCACACGCGCAAAATAAACTATATATTTTTAATGATAGCTCTTTGGTGGGAGAGCAGATCTCTTCATATCAGGAGAGATATTTTAAAAACATAAATCCAAATGCCAGTGTTACAAAATATGCAATTCCTGAAAAAACAACAAACCTGCAACATCAGCTAAAAGACAACCTTAGAATGAATGCTTCTTCAGTTTTTATAAATACGCCTATAGTAAAAAGCAGTATGATTATGTCTCAGTTAACGCTAAATGACATAAAAGCAGAAAATATTTTATCGCTACAAACAAACTATACACCGCTTCTTTTTTCAATGACACAGCAAAATGATAGAAAAAATATGATTTTGGCAAACTCAATTACTAAAAACAGTGATGCTTTAGTAGAGATAAACTCTCTTTTAGATAATGACATCTCTTATGACTGGATCAACTACACGACAACCGTCGGCGTTGACTACTTTGCGCATCTTATATATACACAAAGCAGAGAGTATGATATAGAGATTTCAAACAATCAAATGCTCTACCCAATAGAGTTAACTACGCCGTCATTCTCAAAATTTGTACCTATGGGAATGGAGTATAATGAGTAGCAACCTAAGCAAATAGAGAAACTACAAGATCTTTTATATCTTTGCTAATTCTTTGCGGCTTTGCATCAAAAGTCGTATAGACAAGCACAATACGCAACTCAAATATCTTTTTTTCATCTTTATATATCTCTTGCAAGAGAGTAAATGATGCTGCCTTAAACTCTGCTATACTGCTTTTTATAAATAGCTCATCTCCTAGCTTCGCGCTTGCTATATACTCCGCCTCTACTCTCTTTGCTACAAAATGCCCATTTTCCATATACGGCATAAGCCCTTTGGCAAAAAATGCCTCACTTCTAGCCCTCTCGCAAAAATTTAGATAGTTTGAGTGATAAACTATCCCTCCCGCATCCGTATCTTCGTAATAAACTCTCAATTTCACTTAAATATCTCCTATTTCAAGTCTTTCGTCTTCGCCTTTTTTAATAAACTTAGTGTAATAGAACAAAGTTGTTTGAGTATCTTTATGCCCCAATGTCTTACTTACCCAAGTCATATCTTCACCAGCTGCTATAAGCTGTGAAGCAAATGTATGTCTAAGATTATACAGTTTTCTAACTTGCATTATTTGCTTTTAAAACCTTTTTTAGCCTTAAATCCCATAAAAACTAATCATCAACTGTGCTTCAAAAACACTCCTAGCTACTGTATAGCTATCATCTGGTGGATTACGGATGTCATCTATAAAAAGCTTCCAACAACTCATCGCAAAAACCCCATCTTTTTAGAATCATCATACTGTTTGATTTTGACTTCATCAACCAATCGTTCCAACAAATCATCTGCTGTTTTTATCGGGGAAAATCGACTCTGTCGTCGAATTGCCGCGAAATCTCCCGGAGCGAGGCTTATCAAGTTTTTGATATCGTTTTTGACGGCTCTTGAGATAGTGCCAATCCCCATCAATGTAGCCTCTTTCGTAAAGAGCTCTAAAGCTTGTTGGGGTTTTAGGTATCCAAATTCAAGCTTGAGATCAAATCGTCGCAGTGAAGCTTGTTCCAACCCATCCATCAGGTTAGTCGTAGCGATGAATATACCGTTATAGTTTTCCATCTGCACCAACATCTCATTTACCTGCGTTACTTCCCATGATGCTTTAGCAGATCGTCGATCTTGCAAAAAGCTATCTACTTCATCGAAGATCAAAACTGCATTCTCTTCTGTTGCTTCTTTAAAGGCACGAGCGATATTTTTCTCGGTTCCCCCAACCCACATCGACATCAGGTCTGATCCTTTTTTGAGCAAGTATGGTCGATCGAGTTCTCGTGCGATCCATTGTCCAAATGCACTTTTACCAGTCCCAGGTGCGCCATACAAACAGATACGCGCACTTTGGTGTTTGGAAATACCGCTAACGAGTTCTTTAAGATCATGGTCGGTATTGACAAAGGATGGATCATAGCTTGATGGCAACTCTATGGCACTCTCTTTTTCAAGTCCTCTATATCCTTGAGCTTTTAGAGTATTTTCAACAATCATCTCAAAGGCATAAGATGGTTCTTGTGTTTGATCTTGAATCGCTTGAACCACTTTGGCAGCGCGTGTAATGATCGCCGGTGAGATGTTTTCATTTTTGGCTATTTTTTCTATGGTCATATCACTCAAAAAAGCACCCGAGTTACTTTGGATAATTTCTCGACGCTTCGCCTTTGGTGGAACTGGAATCTCCAAAACCATATCGAATCGTCGAATCGTAGCATCGTCCATTGAATCAGCATTGTTTGTAATCCAAACGGATGGAACGAGATTGTTCTCGAGTATGCGATTAAACCACCCTTTCTTATTTTGCTTTTTTTTGGGACCAAACAATCCGACATCTTCATCTTTCATAACATCTTCGATCTCATCGAACATCAGAATGATTTTTTTCTTTTGCAAAAGTGTCTGAGCGGTTCGATAAGCGCGTAAACGGCGATCTCCATCGATGGGGTCATCGTCTTCATCGGCATAACTTACTTCGAAAAGTTCAATCTCTAACTCTTTGGCAATGGTTTTAACCAGCTCTGTTTTCCCAGTACCGGGGCGTCCGTATAAAAGAATATTGACCCCTTTTTGCTTCGCTTCAATCGCTGTGCGCATGTACGAAACCAAGATCTCGAGCTCCTCACTGATATGCGTATAATCGTTTAATGTCAAACTGTTCATCTCACAGCGACGAACTGAGTCTTTGATTATCGATTCGATATCGTCATCATCACATGTCATCATTTTTTCGATAAACCCGCTGTAGGCTACACCTATTTTTGATTTAAGTGAATGGCTGCCGTCACGATCGATACTTATGAGCCCTGCCTGAGTCAACCGTCCTTTGGGCGAAATAGCCTTTTTTATCTCTTCTCTCGAATGCCCTACCAAGAGACTTAGAACAACCTGTATTTGCTCTCCCGTTAAATCCCCAATTGTGCGGGTTGCTTCATCCAAAATATCATAATAATTAAGATAAGCTACAAAATGGAGAATATCCTGTTCAACGCTGTCAAGTCCTATCAACGATGAAAGCTTTTTAATATTGGTATTTAAAATGACCGATGATTTTTTAGTGGATTTTTCCAACTTGCGAAGCAGTTTCTCAAAGCTTTTCAATACAGTTATGCGATCCAATTTTTCATCACTGTTGATATACTCACCCAATCCTAAAAAATCTGCTACATCATCATATCTGATACGATTATCATCCATAAAATTTCGCATTCCGCCCAATTTTACGATAGATAGCAAAGACCAATACGCCACGAGCTCTTTGCTGTGCTCTTCAACATAATAAGAGTCATTGATTCTCAGATTGAGTGTAGTTTGATTTGTATTCATAGTAGGCTCCGTTATTTCAAATTATGAAACTATACAAACATTTTTGGACAATTTTTGTCCACATTATTTGGACATCTTTTGTCTCTTTTTTTTGCTAAAATATTAAATTAATTTACTAGTGAGATATAAATGACACTTCATTTCGAAAAAAGCGGCTCAAAATATGACCGTCTTAGCTATATCTATGACCGACTCTCTCGCTCACCTGATGGGGTAACGATAAAAGACCTTGCAGAAGAGTTCAATGTCAGCACTAAAACTCTCCAGCGCGATCTTCATGAAGCATTATCGGGTAGTGGTGTCTATTGTGACGGCAGGCGTTGGAAGCTGAGCCGTAACAGTGCGCAAGATGGTCTTGCCAATGAAGAACGCATTGTACTAGGAGTCCTTGACTCTTTGGCAAAACATGCCGGCCCTGCTTTTTATAACAAAGCACACCAACTGCTCGAACAAGTTACCTGTCAGCTCGATCATCCTCTCTTTGCCAGCATGGACTCTGAAACTCTTTTGGAAGAGCATCTCAAAACATTTACTCTTCTAGAAAATGCAATCAAAAGCAAAAATCTCATCACCGCTGCTTATACTACTGTGAATAAAAAAAGACGCAATGTCAAACTCAAGCCCATTCGCTTGGCATTTTTCGATGGGTATTGGTATCTCTTGGCGTTTGATGCCGACTCAAAAGACACTTTTAAAAAATTCCATCTCAAATCACTCAGCACTATTGCCACACTCGATGAAATATTTACCTATCCAAAAGAAGTTGCCCTAACAATCGAAAAAGCATTTTCGGTGTGGTTTACATTGGATAAACCCTTTGAAGTACGCTTATGGGTCGATAAAGAGATTGCTCCCTATTTTGAACGCAAACCATATCGTGGACAAAGTATTCAAGGGCGTGACGCCGATGGGTCAATAGAAGTTGTTTTAAATGTAACGCATGAGATGGAAGTATTGCCGATTGTACAGTGGTATCTTCCACATATCCGTATCCTTGAGCCTCAATGGATGAATGATATGCTGATGGATAAAATTGCCGCTTATACAAAAGGGCTTTAATATTATGCCTCTATATGCTCATTTAACCAACAAATCTCTTTAGAGACAATTTTTTCTTTTACCACGCTTAAGAGATACTGTTCATACATCTTTAGTTGAGTGTCGTAACCGTTTTCAAGCATCATAGTTTTAGTGTCTTGACCTCTTAGGGCTGTTGTTTTAAAATCTACAATTACCCATCCATCCGCTTCTTTATCAAAGTAAAACAGATCGATGCTGCCTCGGATGCGATTTCCTTCTTGCATCATCACAAAATCATGTTCAAAGTAGCCTTCTGCACCCTCTATGAGTTTTTTGTAGTGTTTAGAGGTACAAAAATTACGAGACATACGGATAATGTTGTTTTTGAAGCTCTCTGGAACCATATACTCTGCAAAATAGTTTTCAAAAATATCATCACGACCCAATTCATGCCAGTGTTTCTCCACTATTTTATGAACAATCGACCCAGCATTTGCGGCATCAAAAGTATCATCATCCAAGAAGCTAAATAGATCTATTTTACCGCTAGGGCGAATCGTTGATTGGTGAGTGAATAATTTTGGCTCAATCATAACAGGTGAAACAACCTCTATTTGGGCAGCACCGACATCCTCTCCTCTCCACTCCCTAGGGTAAAACACATCGATATTACGAACCTTATCAATATTTCTCTCATAGAGCTTTGTATAATCGATTTGAAGTACATTGTTAATGAGGGTAAAATAGTTGTTATTGCCGCAGTTGTAACATAAACGCACACTGTTTTTATAGTTGTTGATAGCAGTTGAGAGAACCAGATGGTGCTCAGGACGGGTCATCGCAACATAAAAGAGGCGTTTGCGCTCAGCAATATATTTTTGGTTGATACGATCTTTGATGAACTTATAGACCAACGGTTCATAATCACCGATTTTAAATCCGATCAACTCCTTCTCTTCAAACCTATCATATACCAATGTCTCTTGTTTGGACATCCCTAAAAACGAGCGGCTCATACTTCCGATGATGACCATTGGCCACTCTAACCCTTTGGAACCGTGCATCGTAACAATCTCAATCGATCCGACACCATCTACTATTACAAATGCTTCATCTTCGGAGATGTTTTCATTATGGATAAAAGATTCAAGTTCTTCTACAAAGCCATTAAAATCCGATCCGCTGTGAGTTGAATATTCATACGCCATAGTGATAAGCTGTTCAATGTTGGCTTCTCGTTGCTCATATCCATCAATATGACGATAGAAATGGAGTAATCCACTCTCCTGAGCGATAATCTCGATCATTTCATGAATAGGTTTATAAAATGAGAGTTGTTTCCAACGCTCTACAATGGATGGGAGTGCTTGTGTGCGCAGAGTTGATTCAATCTCATCTGCACTGCATCGTAAAATATTTGATCGCAGTGCGCCGATGAGAACATATTTGGTTTTAGAAGTTAAATTTTCCCAATCGAGTTTGTCCATAAGCGATAGGAGTTTAAGAACAATAAAAATATCGTTGACCTCTTTGGTGTCAAAGAAATTCCCGCTATCGCTTACTTTGGCTCGAATGCCAAGCTCTAGTAGTCTCTGTTTTAGAGGGAGCATAAATTTGCGAGAATCAAAAAGAATAGCAATCGCTTTTTTACCTTCGTCATAGGCTTTTTTGACATCGGCGTATTGAGGATGTTCACCTCGTATGACTGCATCGATAAACGAAGCGATGTGGCGCAGCTCTTGAAGCGATTCGGAACACTCATCTTCACAATCAGGAACTGTGTGATCCACTGGTGTTGCCAAGATGGCAAGTGTTCCTTCTGCTTTTTCTTGCGGAGTACTTAGCTTGTCATATTTAGCTTCAAAATCGACTTTGATTGGGCTAAAATCAGCATATCGGTTAAACAACTCGATACAGCTATCGATTTTTGCTTCATGCAAAGGTGCAATCTTTTTAAAGTGTACTACTTCTCGTTCCGCCATCGCAGGTGCAAAAACATCATTGACAAAATCAATAATCGCGCGATCGCTTCGACGGTTTACCTCCATCGAAATCGGCTTGTCGATTCCAA
>JAUPKZ010000109.1 GCA_030837195.1 Campylobacterota bacterium | reverse complement strand
GCTTCTATCTCTTTCATTAACCAGTAAAGCAAACCGTATTCAGCACGGGTTCCTGTTGCTACACAAATTTTTCGTTTCATTATTTTTTCTTTTTGATAGTATGTTTAAACTTTAGTACGGCAAAATTAAGTTCTATAGTAGTCTCTTCTTCGCTGGTTTGCAAATCATTATCTAGGATTTCAGCTATCAATTCTCCGCTTTTTTGCATAATATTTTCTTGCTCTTTTTTATCTTTGACAGTCGAAAGCTCTTTTATATTTCGTGAAAGTTCTTTAATCTTTGAAAAAGTTTCTATGATTTCTATAGTCGTTTGTATTGCTTTTTTGCTTGTTAGTATTGTGGCAAGCATATAAATACCTTTTTCAGTAAAAGCTTTTGGATTAACCGTTGTATGTTTTAGTGTTTTGAACCGGTCGAAATTTTCGACCAGTTCATTTTTAATATTATCTTCTAATTCAATTATATAACCTTCAGGAAATCTATCAGGATTATTTTTGACAGCCTCATTTATTCTTTTAGTTTCAACTCCATAGACACTTGCAACATCTCTATCCAATAAAACTTTTTGACCTTTTATCTCTAAAATCAAGTTTTTAATCTCTTCAATTTTTACAATATCCATAAAAATCCTTTATATCAACTCATCTTCTTGATAATCTTTTTGTGCAACAGCTCCGATAATCTCATCCCATCTCATCGGGCTTATCCCATTTCCTGGTCTTTTAATTGCAAGTTTATCTTCGCTAAGCAGTTCGCCTTTTTTTATTGTACATGCCGCAACGATTGATTTTCTAGCGACCTGCATATTTGGTATTTCACTCTTGCTTGGTTTTTTAACGCTGCTTCCAAGAGCTAGTTCTATATTTCGTATCGCTTTTACCATCTCTTTTAGCTCATCTGGCTCTAGGCTTGCTTTATGGTCGGGTCCTTGCATAGTCTTATCAAGTGTAAAATGCTTCTCTATACAACTAGCCCCCATTGCAACTGCTGCGATATCTACTTCAATTCCAAGAGTATGGTCGCTATATCCAAAGGAGATATTAAAAGTTTTTCCTATGGTAACCATTGCCCTTAAGTTTACATCTTCCATAGGTGTCGGGTATTCGGTATTTGCATGCAACACCGTAATATTCTCTTTTTTTGTTCCGGCTTCTATGAGAATATCTAAAGCATCCTCTATCTCGCCGATATCTGTCATACCGGTTGAGAGAATCACTTTTTTATTTAGCTTTCCTATGTGTCTGAGGTATGGCAAGTTTGTTATCTCACCGCTTGGAATTTTAAACATATCAAGCCCTAAATCGTCCAAAAGTTCTATGCTGTCATGGTCAAAAGGAGTAGATAAAAACATAATCTTTTTTTCTTTGCAGTAAGCTATTAGCTCTTTGTGAGTTTGAACATCTAATTCAAGTTTTTTTATCATATCAAACTGTGACTCTTCTTTGTCTGTCGTCTGCTTTTGATATTCTGCTTTTTTAGCATTTTTTGAAACTAAGTTCTCTGCTTTAAAGGTTTGAAATTTTACCGCATCTGCACCGGCTTCACTTGCCACATCTATAAGTTTTCTTGCAAGGTCAATACTTCCGTTATGGTTAACGCCTGCTTCTGCAATTATAAATACTTTGTTCATTTTGCTACACTCCCGGCTTTTATAAATCCATCTATTGTTATATACTCTTTAGAGACTGAGTTACTTCCTATAAAGCTATTTTCTTTGACAACTACACCACCGTTTAAGATAGCAGCTGTTGAGATGTGACAATTATCCTCTACAACACAATCATGCTCTATCAAAGCTTTTGTGTTAATGATACAGTTTTTACCGACTTTCGCATTTGCATTCACTACAGCATGGTGCATAATAACCGTTCCCTCTTCCAAAATAGCATACTTTGAAACATACGCCAAAGGGGAGATGATAATTGGTAGATGAAAACCTATTTGTTTTAATTTTTTATATATTTTAACTCTTATTTGATTTGATTTGATTTGTCCCACGGTTATCACTGCATTTTTACAAGTTTGAAATATAGTTTCTAAACCATCATCGCAAGCAATAATTTCATAATCTAAAACTTTTTTGCCAATGTTTTCTTTTATGTCAACTATTCCGATAATTTCATACCTGTTTGTTTGTTCGATAACATCAATGACACTATGACAATGTCCGCCGCCGCCGACAAGAACTATTTTTTCTTTCATTTTAGTTTTCCTAAAAATTCAACTAAGTCTATGTTTAATTTACTAAAAGCAAAAGTTTTATTACCTAAATCTTTTAAACTTGCTCCTATATGATAAAGCTCATTATTGTCTATTAGTAAAAATCTATCATGAAACTTAGTTAAATTTTTCAATTCTATATTTGAATATTGCTTATTATATTTTTCGACTGCCAATAATAAAGGTTTTGAAATATTTTGGGTATATATTTCTATCTTTATATTTTTATTATTTGAAAATAGTGCTAAAGTAGTTTCATCTATATAATTATCTACTAAAATTATATTTTCTTTTGCTTTTTTTATTAGATTTGTTGCAAACAAATAAGCATCAAAAATTTCTCCATTGTAAAATATACCTTGTTTTATTTCTAATGTATTATTTGTTATTTTTGATTTTATAAACTTCATATCATTTTCAAGGTTTAATAACCTTTGTTCTGTTATTTTATGAGTATTTATTGCATATCCATTTGATATATATTCTTTCAAAACAGATGTAGCCCATTGTCTAAATTTTGTGGCTTTATAAGAGCTTACTCTATACCCTACACTAATTACGGCATCTAAATTATAATGTTTTATTGTTCTTTTTACTTTTCTATTTCCTTCTTGGCGAACTACCGAGAAATCCTCGGTAGTTGAATTTTCATATAATTCTTTCTCGTTATATATATTTTTTAAGTGTAAGCTTACATTGTCGGTGCTAGTTTCAAACAGTTCCGATATTTGGGATTGACTAAGCCAAATTGTATCGTTTTCAAATGGAACTGCTAGCTCTATTTCCCCATTGTTATATTTAATGAGTTCATTCATGCTAAAGTCCTAACACTGCTTGGAATATTTACGACTCTATCTTCAAGATATATTGCATTTCTCAAATCACCGCACTTGCACTCTTTAAACATCTCAAGTTTGTTCATAAGTGTCCAGATAGGTCTCGTCATAACACCGTTGTTGTTTGAAAATTCCAAAAACTCATCTCTTTGTTTTTTGTCTTTTAAAATAATTGCATTTAGCCAGTAGTTTGATTTACAATTTTGGGGCTCTGTTGCAAACTCTACATGCTGATTTTTGAAAAATTCTTTATACTCATCCGCTAAAACTCTTTTATTTTGCAAAAAATTCTCAAGTTGTTCAAGTTGCGCTACCAAAAGCGCGGCATTTATATTTGGAAGCCTGTAGTTGTAGCCTACCATATCGTGTGAGTATTCCCATCTATGAGGAATCTTGGCTGTTGTAGTGATGTGTTTTGCTTTTTTTGCCAAAGTTTCATCATTTGTGATTATGCATCCGCCTCCGCCGGAAGTGATGATTTTATTTCCGTTAAAGCTGATTGCTCCAAGAAGCCCAAAAGT
>JAUPKZ010000108.1 GCA_030837195.1 Campylobacterota bacterium | reverse complement strand
GCATGGGCATGGAAGAAAAAAAGAATACCAATACTTGAGAAAACTATAGACTCTCTGGCTTCTATATTGCCTTTTGAGAGGGATTATTATTCTAAAAATGCACCCATAGAGTATGTAGGACATCCCCTCTTAGACCAAATAAGCGAGTTCAAAGAGAGCATAAGAGATGAAGTAAAACATATAGCTTTTATGCCCGGAAGCAGAAAGGGCGAAATTAGAAAGCTGATGCCTATTTTTAAAGAAGTGCAAAAAGAGTTAAATTGCGATGCAACGATTATTG
Organism: Campylobacterota bacterium; assembly: GCA_030837195.1. Classification (GTDB taxonomy): domain Bacteria; phylum Campylobacterota; class Campylobacteria; order Campylobacterales; family Sulfurimonadaceae; genus Sulfurimonas. The sequence continues at coordinate 5,748 of JAUPKZ010000108.1, read as the reverse complement.
TTCCGACACACTTTTCTAAAGAAGATATAAAAGAACTATATGGTAATATTTCAAGTTTTAAAATCTCCCATGAAGCGCACAAAACACTTCTTGAAGCCGATTTTGCATTTATTTGCAGCGGAACGGCAACGCTTGAAGCCGCACTTATAGGGATACCGTTTATACTGACATATATAGCAAAGCCGCTTGATTACTTCATAGCAAGCAAACTTGTAAAACTAAACTATATAGGTCTTAGCAATATAATGTTTGATAAGTTTCAAAACAGAGCCTTGCATCCTGAGTTTATACAAGATGATGTAACTGTTTCAAACCTTATGAAGGCTTACAAAGAGTATGATAGAGAAAAGTTTTTAGAAAATTCAAAAGCGCTAAGAGCTTACCTGCAACACGGCAGCTCAAAGAGAGTAGCATCAATTATAGAGGATAGAGATGAAAATTAATTTTATAGACCTACAGGCACAATACAGAGCATACAAAGACGAGATAGATAAAGAAGTCTTAGAAGTTATGGCTTCCGCACAATTTATAGGCGGTGAAAAACTAAACACTCTTGAGAGAGGTCTATCATCATATACCGGAGCAAAACACTCCATAGGTTGTAGCAGCGGTACCGATGCTCTTTTGCTGGCTCTTATGGCTTTAGATATATCTCACGGTGATGAAATCATAACTACTCCCTTTACATTTATCGCTACTGCCGAAGTTATTGCACTGCTTGGCGCAAAAGCAGTATTTGTAGATATAGATGAAGAGAGCTACAATATAGATGTAACAAAAATTGAAGATGCTATAACAGAGAGAACAAAAGCTATCATCCCAGTTTCTCTATATGGTCAATGTGCCGATATGGACACCATAAACGATATAGCAGACAGACACAATCTTATAGTTATAGAAGATGCTTGCCAAAGTTTCGGCGCTACATACAAAGGTAAAAAGTCTTGCAACCTCTCGACTATTGCTTGTACGAGTTTTTTCCCGTCAAAACCTCTTGGTGCTTACGGAGACGGCGGAGCGATTTTTACAAGTGACGACAACCTTGCTTCTAAGATAAGAATGTTGCTAAACCATGGGCAAAATGAGAGATACAAACATAAATATATAGGCATTAACGGAAGACTTGATGCTATACAAGCGGCTATTTTAAATGTCAAACTCAAACATTTTGAAAAAGAAGTTAAGCTTAGAGAAGATGTAGGAGCAAGATATAGCGACTTACTTGAGGGTGCAGCGGTTATAACTCCAAAGATTGCGCCTGATTGCACTAGCGTATATGCTCAGTACTCGGTAAGAGTCAAAGATAGAGAGGCTATGATTGCAAAACTCTCAGCCGCCGGAGTTCCGACTGCCGTTCACTATCCGTTGCCGCTACACTTACAAGAAGCATTTAAATACTTGGGCTACCATGAGGGAGATTTTCCTATAAGCGAAACAGTATCAAAAGAGATTATGTCGCTGCCTATGAGTGCATATCTAAGCGATGCCGAACAAGATTTTGTAGTAAACGCGATAAAAGGCTAAATTTGAAAAAAATAGCTATTATCGGTCTTGGTCAAATGGGCAAAAACCACTATAAAACTTTAAAAAATATGGATGGAGTAGAGATTGTTGCTCTTTGCGATGTAGTTAAAAACGATGATTTTGAAGAGCCGTTTTTTTATGATGTAGATGAGATGCTATCTAGCGTAGCTATAGATGCAGCTATCATAGTGACGCCTACATTTTTACATAAAGCCGTAGCTATAAAGTGTGCAAACAAAAAAATCGATATCTTCATAGAAAAACCGGCGGCTTCAAGCGTAGATGAAGCAAAAGAGATTTTAGAAGCTCTAAAACAAAACGGCATTAAAAGCTGTGTAGGGCATATTGAGAGATACAACCCAGTCGTCATAGCGTTAATGAACGAGATAAAAGATCATGAAATACTATCTATATCTATCACAAGAAGCGGCTCATTTCCCGAGCGCATAGCAGATGTTGGCATACTTACGGACCTCTCTGTACACGATAGCGACTTGATTCGTTTTATCACAAAAAAAGAGATTATAAAAAGTGCCGTATTTAAATCGCAAAAAATTCACAAAACACATGAGGACAATGCTATCTTGGCATTTGAACTCGAAGGTGAAGTTATAGGCGACATTACGACAAACTGGCTTACTCCTTATAGAAAAAGAAGTATTGCCGTTGCTTGTAGGGTTGATGAAGCAAGCAAGATAAAATACTTTGAAGCCGACCTTATATCGCAAACGCTTGATGAGAGAATAAACATCAACCCAAACTCATACATTACGAAAAACTGTTTTGTTCAAAGAAGCAATGCTCTTGAATCTGAATTGGTAGCATTTATAAACTATATAAACAACGGCGATAGAGCTTCGCTTGCAACTATTGAAGACAGCATCGTAACGCTGGAAATCGCGAGTAAATAATGGCACAAAATATACATAAATCTGTTATCGTCGAAGAAGGCGCTAAAATCGCACCTGATGTAGTTATAGGCCCGTTTTGCCATATAGGCAAAGATGTAGAGATAAAATCAGGCTCTATTTTGGAAGCAAATATCATACTAAAAGGCAAAGTTCTCATAGAAGAGAGCGTAAAGATATTTAGCTTTGCCGTCATAGGAAATGACGACTCGGACATAACCATAGGTACAAAAACACACATAAGAGAGTTTACCCAAATCGGCGCTCAAGAGTCGCAAAATACAAACAATAAGATAATCATCGGCGCAAACAACTTCATCATGGGGTATGTGCAGATTTTATGCGGTGTTGAACTTGACGAGTTTTGCATAGTTACAAATGCCGTAAGACTATATGAAAATGTAAAATGTCACGAAAGAGTCATAGTCGGCGGTTTTACTACTATAGAAGCAAACAATACCATAGGTACGGGGGTAATGATAGGCGGCGCATCCGTCGTGGACAAAGATGTTCCTCCCTTTATGCTCATAGAAGGCAACAAGGCAACCATCAAAGGACTAAATGTCATAGGTCTTAGAAGAAGGCTTGAAAACAAAGGCGATATAGAAGATATAAAAGCAGTTTTTAAAAAGATACTAGGCGACCCTACAACCGTTTTTGAAGTTAAAACTTGCGAATTTTCATCTATAAACACAATAACCGGCGGTCCGAAAACTCCGTATTTTTTGCTTAAATCTTTTTGTTTTTGAGTATTGTCCGTCACATCGGCTCTAATGAGTACAAACTCTCTCATTTTAGCCTTTACACTCTCATTTGAAAATGTCTCTTTGTCAAGCTCTTTACAAACTGCACACCACTCGGCGCTAAAATCAAGAATTATCTTTTTACCCTTATGTTTTGATAGTTGCTCATCAAGCTCTTCTATGGAAGTTACTTTTGTAAATTCTAAGCTTGATGATGGGTTTATGGTTGCGGCAGAAGCGCTAGATGGTTTTAAAAATTCAAGAGGTTTGGTTATGCTTGACGAGCCGCCGATTGCACCTATAAAAAGAAGTGTAGAGTAGATAAAAATTATCATACCAACACTTTTTCTAAATATATGCGCTCCATGCTCAAATGCACCCAGATATAGTCCAAAAGAGATACCGAGCATAGCATAAAGAAGCATTATGATATAGCTATCTATCACACGCTCAAGCATCCACACGGCAACTACAAGCATCATTACGCCAAAAATTGCACTCACCATTGTCATCCAAGCACCGGGGCGAGGCATAAACTTCCCTGCGCTAACACCCACCAAGATAAGCGGCAGACCCATTCCTATGCTCATAGCAAACAAAGCTGCGCCGCCAAGAACCGCATCACCGCTCTGACCTATATATACAAGTGCACCCGCAAGCGGAGCGGCAACGCAAGGACCCACTATTAGAGCAGACAAGAAGCCCATTACGGCTACGCCGATATACCCTCCTTTACTGCTGTTTCCAGAGCTTACTTTTGCGACAAACGAGTCAGGAAGTTTCAGCTCATAAAAACCAAACATACTAAGTGCCAAAAACACAAAAATAGCACTAAAACTATAAATAGCTATGGGGTCTTGAAGCGCTGCTTGAAGGTTTGAGCCAAAAAGCCCTGCCAAAATACCTGCTATGGTATATGCAACGGACATAGCAAGAACATAAACAACGGAGAGCATAAAAGCCCTCTTTGTCGTTAGCCCCTCCCCTTGAGATATGATAATCCCTGATATAATCGGTATCATAGGAAAAGTGCAAGGAGTAAGAGAGAGAAGAAGCCCAAAGCCTAAAAATGTTAAAAGAGTAAGCATAAAACTGCTGTCTTTCATCGTTTTTGCAATCTCATCGCTCTCTGAGAGCTCTTTATCTTCCGCCAAGGTTTTTTGCTCTGTCTTAGCCTCTGTTTTTTGCAATGCTTCTGCCGCACCAATCTTTGAGCTATCGACTTCAAAAGTATAACTCTTTGTTTCAGGCTCATAACAAAGCCCCTGCTCAGAACATCCTTGATAGGAGAGTTCAAACTCTACGCTTTTTATGCCCGTTACATCTGCATCCTTACCCAAATGTACTAAAAATGTCGGGGACTCAAGATATACCATATCTTCATGATGCGAAACACTCTTAGGAGAATCTATTTTAGCGATACTTATACCGCTCCCCTCTTTTACAAGAAGTTTTGTCGAGTTTTCATATAGATAAATCTCTTTGCCAAGCTCAATAGTAGCTTCAATCTGCATCTCATCATTTAGCTTTGCGGAGGGCTTAAAAGCTTCTTCAGGCATTAAAAATTTTGGTTGTGCCGCAAATAACAAAAGTGATGAAAGGAAAAATAAAATAAGCTTGTTCATAATAAATCTTCTTTATAAAGTAATCTTTTTTATATTATACAAGTTATAAAATAATAACAAAATAATACCGATCAATTATAAAATCAAAAAAATGTCACAATTTTGTTACTTTAAGTAACTTCTCCCCCCCCCGCTACATATTTTTGAAATACTTTTTTATATAATTTTTGCAAATGTGATAATTTTGTAGTAGCATAAGTAAAGTTTATTTGAAAAAGCTGAGAAATAAATATGGAAGAAACCGGTTCTGAAATTCAACTCTCTCCAAAGTCGCTACTAAAACAGCAGCTGAAAAAAAACAATCCTGACTTTAGATACTACAAATCACTCTTCAACATGACATCAGACCTCATTGCCATAACCGACGGAGATAGCGTAATAGACGCAAATAAGTCGTTTATGGATTTTTTTGAAGCATCAAATATTGATATTTTAGATCATAATTTTGCTCTCTCATCCGTTTTTCAAAAAATAGACAAATACGGTTATGTTTATGATGGCTACAAAGATCAAAGATGGTTTGAACACATAAACCAAAACTCTAAAGATTATTATCGTGTTGCAATCTTAGGCTCAAAAAAACTTTATGACTTTAACATTACAATCAAAAAATTTGAGTTTTCCGAAGATGTTTTTATTGTCATATTAACTGATATTACAAATATAATGGGCTACAAAAATACGCTAGAGTACCATTTAAGGTCAATTTCTAAAAACAAAGAAGAGACTGAATTTTTATTTAACCAGTATAACAGTGCCATAGATATATCAAACTTAGTTATCAAAATGGATATCGAAGGAAACATTACCTATGTAAACGATGCGTTTTGCAAAGCATTAAAGTATGAGTCGCAAGAGTTGATATATAAAAATATAAAAATCCTTTGTAATCCTGATGAAACATGCGACTGCTATAGTTTGATTGTGAATGCCGTAAAAAACAGCAAA
>JAUPKZ010000051.1 GCA_030837195.1 Campylobacterota bacterium | reverse complement strand
GCAGCATAAAATCAAACCATTTTTAGCATATAATACCAAATATTTTATGCTCCCTATAATCAAAAAAAGGAACTTCCATTGCTCAAAAAAACATTTACTCTGCTTTTTACACTTACAACTTTTACTTTTGGAGCTTCGGATTTGCCTTTAAATTCTGTTGTTAAAAAAGCTTTTATCTTCTACTTCAAGAAGTGCCAAATCAGCTTGATTGGAGATATGTTTAAGAGTTGCTACATACTTTTTAGGATCATTTTCTTTCGTGACTTCTATAAACTTAGCCGCATTGACAACATGCGCAGAGGTTAAGATAAGATTGTTATCTAAAATAGCGCCAGAACCTGTAGAACCTTGTATCCTACTTGTTTGCCACGGATTTACATAACTACCAAAAGCAGCTGCCGTATGGATTTTGACAACAGAGTTTAGGGGCAAATCCGAAGCTCCAAAAGTAAAAGTGGTAAGTGTAAAAAGCAGTGTAAATGTTTTTTTGAGCAATGGAAGTTCCTTTTTTTGATGATAGGGAGCATAAAATATTTGGTATTATATGCTAAAAATGGTTTGATTTTATGCTGCGCAAAGAAAAACTGTTTTAGAAGATATGCGCAAAGTACTTTTAAAGGTGCGTATCTACGGGATGTATATTTACAAAATGAATAAGAAGTAGTATATAATCTCAAAAAAATTAGCATACAAAGCAGCCTTGATTTGAATGAAATAGTAGAAAAAATAGAGTGTGCCGGTCATATTGTACTTATTTTGCATGAAGGTTTTGATGCAGATACAATTGCAAGTGCAAGTGCGATGTATGGCTTTTTGCTTCAAAAGCATAAAAAGGTTTCATGGTTTTGCAAAAGCGGTGTGCTTGATAAAAGGTTTGCATTTTTAGGATGGTTTGAAAATATTAAAAATTCCTACCCGCTCTCTTGCGATTTAGTAATCTGCTTTCATTGCGCCACAAAAAAGAGATTGGGTGTAGAAGTAGAGTGTGAAATCATAAATATCGATAATTGTAAAAAAAACAGTAGGTTTGCAGATATCAATTTTATAAAAAATGATGCAGTGAGTACAACTGAAATTTTATATGATTTTTTTATTCAAGAGAGTGTTAAAATCAACAAAAAAATGGCAACTGCGCTCTATTTCGGTTTGCTTGAGTCTTCTGAATCTTTTTTATCTAAGAATGTTGATGGCACGACATTTGCTCTTGCACATAAACTAATAGAGCTTGGAGCGGACTATAAATCATGCAGTAGCGGCTTTGTACAAAAGAACTCATTGGCATCGCTTAGATTAAAGGCAATAATGTTAAAAAATTTGTCTCTTGAGTGTGATGCACAAATTGCTTTTTTTTGTTTAAATAAAACGGAATTTGCTTCTAGCGGCGCAGAGCTTGAGAGTTGCACGGCAGCTATGAAAGAAGCATTGGGTCTTGCTTATGTAAAAGTTGCGATTTTGCTAGCGGAGAGTGAAAATTTGACTATAGATGGTCTGGTTTTTGCAAAAGATAGTATTGATATAAGCAATATAGCTTCCAAAATAGGGGGCTTTAGCGATTGTCAAAAGGTTACTTTTTCGCTTAGCTCACCATCAATTTTTCAAGCTAAAGATATATTGACTAATCTAATAAAAAAGGAGTTATAGTTTTGAGAAGAAAAAACAAAGGATCTTCATTTGCGGCACTCGGTGTTTTTGCTCTTATTATAGGAGCGGTGATTTATGTATATACATCAGAGATGTTTGAGAGAGAGACACCTCAGATCTCTATGCAAAATAGCGGATATTGGAATTTAAAGAGTCCGCTAGAGATAGCCATAAATGATGCAAGCGGTTTAAAAGCTTATAAAGTCATATTAAAGACTCCTTCGGAAGAGAGCGTTTTGTATCATGAGCAGTTTTTAACACCAAATAAAACAGTTAATGTAAAAGTAGAACCGCCAAAAAGCGTTCATACCATGAAAGAGAGCGATATAAAAATTATAGTTGAAGCACAGGATGCAAGTAAATGGAATTTTTTTGCAGGCAATAGCAGCGTAAGCGAATATGCTCTGAAAATTGATAAAAAAAGACCTATTGTAAATACTGTGGCAAATTCATATAAAATTAAAAAAGGTGGAGTTGCTCTGGTTGTTTTTAAGGCAGAAGATGAAAATTTAAAGGAGCTCTACATCGAAACAAATTTCGGTAAAAGATTTATAGCACAGCCGTTTTACAAAGAAGGTTACTATATTGCGCTTTTAGCTTGGCCTATACTTCAAGAATCTTTTAGAGCTACAGTTTTTGTAGAGGATAATGCAGGAAATAAAGCGCAAGCACCTATTCCGTTATATTTGCAAGATGCTCAGTATCAGGTGTCAAATATCAATATAACTGATTCGTTTTTAAAAGGCAAAATAGCAGAGTTGTCTGAAGAGTTTGATGAAACGCAAGGCGTAAGCGACGATATTGAACGGTTTAAAATTATAAATGAGACTATCAGAGAGAAAAATGAGAAGCTTATTTATGAAATCACTTCAAAAGTTCCGCAAGAGATGCTTAGTGACTTTAAGGTAAACAAGATGTATCCGCTTAAAAATGCAGCGGTTGTAGCGCGCTTTGGAGATCATAGAATTTACTCATATGCAGAAAAAGACATAAGTGAGTCATACCATATGGGAATCGACCTTGCAAGTAATGCTATGGCGGACATAAGACCGCAAAACGGAGGAGAGATTGTTTTTAACGGTTATAACGGACTATACGGAAATATGCCTATTATCCATCATGGACTTGGGCTATATACGCTTTATGGACACTGCTCAACGGTAAATGTCAATGTCGGGGATGTCATTAGTTCAGGTATGAATATCGCAAACACCGGTAAGAGTGGCTATGCAATGGGGGATCATCTTCATTTTGGAATTTTGGTTCAAGGTATTGAAGTCCGTCCAGATGAGTGGATGGATGAGTCTTGGATAAAGCTCAATATTAATGATGTTATAAATAACGCAAAAACACTTATAAAGTAGGACTAAAATGTATCAAACAACAATTAAAAAGAGTGTTGAGCTAGTTGGGATAGGGCTTCATAAGGGATCTGCGGTTAAGTTAAGACTTGAACCGCTTGGCTCAAACAGCGGACTTGTTTTTCATAGAAGCGATGTGGATGTCTCAATTCCTCTTATACCTCAAAATGTTGTTGATACAAAGATGGCAACGGTTATCGGAAAAGACGGCTATGTCATATCTACTATCGAACATATGCTCTCTGCAATTTATGCCTATGGTATAGATAATTTAAAAATTATAGTAGATGCAGATGAGATTCCTATTATGGATGGTAGCAGTGCGGGTTTTTGTATGCTTTTAGATGAAGCCGGAGTTATGCAACTGGATGTGCCAAAGAGAATAATGAAAATAAAAAAAGATGTTATAGTTCAAGAGGGTGATAAGTATGTAAAACTCTCTCCTTCACCGGATTTGCAATACGGATTTACTATAAAATTCCCGCATCCCGTTATCCAACAGCAGGAGTTTATTTTAAAATTTACAAAGCAGAGCTATAAGGATGAGATAGCAAGGGCTAGAACTTTTGGTTTTTTACATGAGGTTCAATATCTTCGCTCAAAAGGATTGGCGCTTGGGGGCTCACTTGAAAACGCTATAGTACTAGATGATAGAAAGGTTCTTAACCCTGAGGGGCTAAGATATGACGATGAGTTTGTTAGACATAAAATATTGGATGCTATAGGAGATATGTCTCTTATAGGTATGAATTTTGTCGGAAATTATGAAGCAATGGCAGGCAGTCATGATTTAAACCACAAGCTGACGCTAGAGTTATTAAAAGATGCTCAAAATTATGAAGTTATAGAGCTTGTCGGAGAGAAAACAAAAGAGCTAGAAAAAGCGTATGCGTAAGTGTGTGGATTTAGTTTTTATTACTATCTCTTCGCCTCTTAAAATAGGGATTTATGAGAATAAAATTCTTATTCAAACAGTTACTTCAGACGAGAAAAGTTCAGATGTTTTGCCTAAAATATTTAGCGAATTAGATAAAAAATATGAAATTAAAGCCTTAATCTATGCTAATGGACCGGGTAGTTTTATGGCTATTAAAATAGCTTATATCTTTTTAAGAACGCTAAGTATTTTAAGAAACATACCGCTCTATGGAGCAGATGCATTTTATTTTAATGAAAATCAACCTATAAAAGCGATTGGAAAGCTATTTTTTGTTAAAATTTCATCAGAAATAGTAACACAAAAATTAGAAACGGCGCCCGAAGCCTCTTTTGAGCTTCCCAGTGTGCTAGATTATAGTAAGTTAAATACGACTGCTACGCCTTTTTATGGAATCGGTGCGGTTGGATAGGAAAAAAGTGACAGTAAGTGTACCGGCGACCAGTGCAAATCTAGGACCAGGGTTTGATACTTTAGGATTAGCAGTTGATTTAAGAAATGTTGTTGAATTTCATCCGTCAAAATTTTTTAGCGTTAGCATTAAAGGAGAAGGAGAAAACAACCCTAAATTAAAGGGCAATAACCTTTTTATAAGTATTTTTAACGAACACTATAACAGGCTAACCAAAAAGAAACAAAACTTTAAATTTACATTTTTTAACCAGATTCCTATGTCTAGAGGACTGGGAAGCTCATCCGCAGTGATTGTAAGTGCTATAGCAAGCGCTCATGAAGCAGCCGGAATAAAAGTTTCAAAAAGAAGAATTTTAAATCATGCCCTTGTGTATGAATCGCATCCAGATAACATTACGCCTGCAGTAATGGGTGGTTTTAATGCAGCAGCCGTTGAAAAAGGCAAAGTATTTTCTCAAAAAAAACACCTACCTAGTTATATAAAAGCTGTTGTAGTTATCCCGAACAAGCCTATAAGTACCTCAAAAGCAAGAACACTCCTGCCAAAATCATACTCAAAAGAAAATGCTATATTTAATTTATCACATACGGCGCTTACAGTTTCTGCCTTTTTTAATGAAGATTGGGAGATACTAAAACTGGCATCTCAAGATAGATTTCATCAAAAAATCAGAATGAAAACGCTACCGGAACTATTTAATGTTCAAAAAGTGGCTTATGAGAGTGGTGCGCTTATGAGTACGCTCTCAGGAAGCGGATCTACATTCTTTTCAATGGTCTATGATGAGGATTCACAAGAGATAGCTTCAAAACTAACGCAGAAGTTTCCGGAGTTTATCGTTAAAGTTTTAGATTTTGATAACGAGGGATTAATAGTAGATAGATAGTTGCAAGACTTCTTCTACTAAATCAAGGAACTTTTGGATATAATGGCGAAAAATTTTCATCAACCTCTTAGAATGTGCATCTCTTGCAGACAAAGAGATGCACAAGATAATCTCATAAGACTTCAGTGCCTTAATTCGCAAATTAGTCTTTATGGAGGAAGTGGAAGAAGTTTTTATACATGTAAAATTTGTCTTAATGATAACAAAAAAGTTATGAAAGCGCTTATGCGGCAGTGTAAGAGTTCCGATAAAGAGAAATTTTTGAACATACTAAAGGAGATCATCACTGATGACAGAAAAAGTTAGAGTACACGAAATTGCAAAAGAGCTAGGAATTACTTCAAAAGATGTAGTAAAAAAGGCTTCAGATATGGGCATCGAGATAAAATCGGCAAACAGCTCGGTCTCTATGGAAGAAGCAGAGAGTTTAATGAACTACATAATGAATGGTGAACATGCTGAAGCAACAAAAGTAGAAGCAAAAGTGTCAACTCAACAAAAAAGTGATGTTACGCTCGAAAAAGTAGAGGAAAAAATTTCACAACCGGAGATGAAAAAGAGTGATGTGCCGCTTAGTGAAGTAAAGCAAATAGATACTAAAGAAGAGCAGTTTCCTAAGCATGAGCAAAAAAATACTCAAGAAAAAGCTCCTGAAATACTACCTGCTAAAGAGCAGGTAATTGCCGATGATTTGGAAGAGAAAAAACCATTTGTAAAACCATCGGGGCTTAAGATTGTCAAGAAGAAAAGCCCAAAAATTGAAGAAACGCAAAAACAAAATGAAATATATGCTCCAAAACAGCCTGCTGTTTCCTCATACGGAAAAATAAGTGCCGAAGTTTTAGAGGAGATAGCAAAAAAGAAAAAAACAAAACAATCTACGATAACGGCAAAAAGACATGAACACGGTGTTAAGATAGATATTTTTGGGGATTCGCTTACAGAAGTTTCTATGGATATGGATGAAGATCAAGTTGTTTTGCTTGATTTAAACGAGATTGAACATAAAGAAATTATTCCTGATGAGCCGAAAAAGGCAAAGATTCCAAAACCTATGGGCAGAAATTCAGGTAAAAAAACTACTCAAAGTATAAAAACCGTCTCAAGGGACAAGAGAAAAAAATATATAAAAGAGAAGCCTGAAGATATAGTTATTACGCATGTTGAAATACCTGAAGATATTCGTGCTTATGAATTTGCAGAAAAAGTAAATCGACCGCTTACGGATGTTATAAAAGTCCTCTTTAGCCTCGGTGTTATGAAAACAAAAAATGATTTTTTAGGCAAAGATGAGATAGAGATACTCTCTGAGGAATTTGGTATCGAAGTAACTATAATCGACCCTAAAAATGAGTTCAATTATGAAGAAGCATTATTTGAAGAAATAGATGAAAATGCTACCGAAAGACCACCTGTTATAACAATTATGGGACATGTCGATCACGGTAAAACGACACTTCTTGATGCAATTAGAAAAGCAAAAGTAGCACAAGGCGAGGCAGGCGGAATTACGCAGCATATAGGTGCATATACCATAGAACAACATGGAAAGCCGATTACATTTTTAGATACTCCCGGACATGCGGCATTTTCAGCAATGCGTCAAAGAGGAACTGATGTGACAGATATCATCGTTATTGTTGTTGCAGCCGATGATGGTGTAAAACCGCAGACGGACGAAGTTGTTAAGATGGCAAAAGAGGCTAAGGTGCCTGTAATTATTGCTCTAAATAAAATGGATAAGGAGTCTGCAAACCCGGATATGGTAAAGGCTCAGATGGCAGAACGCGGTTTAAACCCTATTGATTGGGGCGGAGATATCGAGTTTATTCCTGTATCTGCAAAAACAGGAATGGGGATTGATGATTTACTAGAAAATATTCTCATTACCGCAGAGGTACTTGAGTTAAAAGCCAACCCTAAAGCGATGGCTAAAGCAACCGTTGTAGAGAGCTCGCTTGAGAAGGGCAGAGGACCTGTTGCAACCGTTATTGTTCAAAACGGAACATTAAAAATAGGTGATTATGTAGTTTGCGGCGGTTCATACGGGCGTGTAAAAGCTCTTATAGATGAAAATAAAAATCAGATAAAAAACATAGGACCAAGTCATACTGCCGTGGTTGTCGGGCTTAATGAAGTGCCGCCATCAGGTGAGGTAATGATGGCTATGAAAAGTGATAAAGAAGCAAGAGAGTACGCACAAAAACGACATGAATATGATAGACATAAAGAGTTGTCTCATAGTACAAAGTCAACGCTTGATGATATGACAAGTATGATTGCAGAAGGTAAGCTAAAATCTCTTAAAGTTGTACTTAAGACTGATGTTCACGGTTCTCTTGAGGCTATAAAAGGTGCTTTAGGCGAGCTTAGAAATGATGAAGTTAAGATTAGCATTATATCTTCCGGTGTCGGCGGAATAACCGAAAATGATGTTGAACTTGTTTCAAATAGCGAAAATTGTGTTCTTCTTGGGTTTAATGTACGCCCTACCGGAAATGTTAAAGCTCTTGCTAAACAAAGAGGCGTTGATATAAAGACATACTCTATTATTTATCAGCTAATAGACGATATGACGGGAATGTTAACAGGAATGATGTCTCCTAAGTTTAGAGAAGAAAATACGGGACAAGCAGAGGTTAGAAATACATTTAAAGCGCCAAAAGGAATGGTTGCGGGATGTGTAGTTGTTGAGGGTAAACTTATCCGCGGCGGGCTTGTACGCGTTATTCGCAACGGTGTCGTTATACATGAAGGCGAACTTACTTCGCTTAAGCGTTTTAAAGATGATGTTGAAGAGATTGGAAGCGGTTATGAGTGCGGCGTAATGATTAAGGGTTATGATGATGTCGTAGTCGGAGATGTCATTGAAACTTTCAAAAAAATCGAGCAAAAAGTATCTCTGTGACAGAAGCCCAGATAAAAGTAAAAAGAACGGAAGCCGTTCTTCTTGAACTTATACCTGAAGCTCTAGGCTCTTTGAGCGATGAGAGGCTGCACGAACTTGATATAGTGGATGTAAAGTGCTCTCGCGGAAGAAGCGACGCTAAAGTTTATATTGATGCGGCCTCTTTTAGTGAATCTCAAAAGAGCGAATTTTTAAAAGTACTTGCAAAAGCAAGACCTATTGTTGAATCATACTGTATGAGAGATCAAGGGTGGTACCGTTCTCCAAAGCTTACATTTGAGTTTGATGAGAATTTTAAAAAAGCGCAAGACATAGAAGAGTTGTTTAAAAAAATTGCTAAAGCGTAGGTGGTAATGATATGAGTCTGCATGATGATATAGAATCTTTAGTAAAATCTCTTGGATTGGAGCTCTATGATATATCTGTCGTAAATGACAATGATGATACGATTTATAGAGTAAGTGTTGTCTCAGGTGAGATGGAAGAGGGTAAAAGAAAAGGTGTTGCCCTAGATAGATGCGTGGACCTTACTCATCTTATTTCACCGCTTTTGGATGTCAATCCGCCATTATCCGGCGACTATAGACTAGAAGTAGGGACTCCGGGAATTGAGAGAAAAATTACATCTGTAAAACAGTATGTTTTATCTATAGGCGAAAAGGTTGCTCTTAGTTTAAAAAATAAAGAGAAGCTTGAAGGATTGCTCAAAGATGTTCAAGACTCAAAACTTTTTTTAGAAATTGATGGTGTAGATAGAGTTATAGATTTTGGCGAAGTTTCAAAAGCAAAAACATACTTTGAATGGTAATTGATAGTAATTTCTATATGAACTTAGCCTTAAGAGAGGCTTGGAAATATCAAGGTTTAACCTATCCGAATCCTGCGGTTGGCTGTGTCGTCATTGGAGAGGGTGGGCAAATATTAGCAATAGAAGCGCATAAAAGAGCAGGAGAGCCTCATGCAGAGGTTGAAGCATTAAAAAGCGCATACTATAAACTAAGCAGTGATGAAAAAATTCTACCGCTTAAAAACTCATCCGAGATTCACGCATATCTGCTAAAAAATCATAATAATATTTTTAACAAAACATCTCTTTTTACTACTCTTGAACCATGTTCTCATATAGGAAAAACTCCATCTTGTGCAAATCTAATTGTAAACTTGGGAATTAAAAAGGTTTTTATAGGTTCGTATGATAGCAATGAAGTTGCTTCAGGCGGAGAGGGTATGCTAAAGAGTGCAGGGGTAGAGGTTGAAAACGAAGTACTTGTTAAAGAGTGCAACAATATCCTTTTCCCGTTTAAAAAATTTTGCGAAGAGAGATTTGTTTTTTTTAAATGGGCACAGAGATTGGATGGAACATATGACGGTAAAGACATAAGCTCAAAAAGTTCTAGAGCTTTAGTTCATGGTATGAGAAATGTATGTGACTTGCTTGTTATCGGCGGAAATACCGTAAGAATTGACAGACCTACATTAGATGCAAGGCTTGTAAACGGTAGAGCACCGGATATTTTAATACTCTCAAGAAACAAAGAGTTTGACAAAACTATTCCTCTCTTTAGCGTAGCAAATAGAAAAGTGATGATAGCCGATAGTTTTGATGTTATCAAAGAGTATAAAAATATTATGGTTGAGGGAGGCAAAAATATGTTTGAACTCTCAAAAAATATTGTAGATTACTATCTCTGTTTTATTGCGCCGCAATTTGGTGGAGATAGTAACTTCTCAGTCATAGATGATAAATTTAGTATTTTAAATATACAACAAGATGAGCAAGATATAATTATGTGGATGAAAAGGGAACGCTAGATATGGAAAAACAAGAAAAAATAGTATCGATGTTTGACGATATTGCACCTACATATGACACTGCAAATCGTGTAATGAGTATGGGTGTCGATAAGAGTTGGAGAAGAAAAGCTTGTGATTTGGCATATCAGTTTTATGCAAAAGATAGTATTGATAAGATAGTAGATGTTGCTTGCGGCACAGGTGATATGATGGACTTTTGGAAAAAAAGATCCGAAATAAACGGTATAGCAGTAGGAGAGATTGTAGGCGTTGACCCATCAAACGGAATGGTTGGCGTTGCAAGAGAGAAGTTTCCAAAATTCAACTATCATATAGCAAAAGCAACCGAGATACCACTTCAAGATGGTAGTGCAGATATTCTAAGCATCACATACGGCATACGCAATGTTGTTGAGAGAGAAGCGGCCTTAAGAGAGTTTAACAGAGTCTTAAAAGAGGGTGGTCTTGTAGTAATTTTAGAGTTTATGAAAAATGAAAATCTTTCACTTCTTGGAAAAATCAGGGATTTTTATATGAACAAGATACTGCCTAAAATCGGTGGTTTTATCTCTAAAAATCTTGAAGCGTACGAGTATTTGCCAAATTCCATAGAGGATTTCTCAACGGTTGCAAATATGCAAAATGAGCTAAGAGATGCAAGTTTTGAGATACTATATACAAAGAGTTTTTCAATGGATATTTCAACTCTTATAATAGCAAGAAAAAAGTAGTTTTTTTTAAATAAGGGGTAGTTTCTATGGCACTTAATTTAGATAGTTTTAAAAAATCAATTGAATCACTAGGGCGTTCATTGCAAGCCTTTAGAGATGCAAATAGTTTAGATTTACCTCAAAATATGCAAGAAACGATTCGTGCCGGAGTGGTTCAAAATTTTGAAGTTTGCTATGAGCAATCATGGAAAATGATAAAAAGATGGCTTGATGAAAATATCGGCAGCTCTTATGTGGATGGAGTTAGCAGAAGAGAATTGTTTCGTTTAGCATTTGAAAACAGACTTATCGATGATGTAGATCGTTGGATGGATTTTCACAGAGCAAGAAATGAAACATCACATACTTACAACCAAGGAACAGCCGAAGAAGTTTTTTGCGATGCAGAGCTTTTTATAACGGATGCTCAAAATCTATTTCGAGCGATTGAGACAAGAAATGATTGACTTGCCGCCTGAGGCACTTGAAATGCTTAGAAGCGTATTTGCAAAGCATCTACCGTGTTGTGAAGTAAGAGCGTTTGGCTCTAGGGTAAAAGGGGAAGCAAAAAAATATTCCGATCTTGATATTGCCGTAGTATGCGATGAGCCAATAGAGAAAAAAGCGTTTTACAGGCTCAAAGAAGAGATTGTAGAATTACCTACATCGTTTCGTGTCGATATTTTGGATTGGCACAAAATTTCCCCTGAATTTCAAAGCATTATTGAAAAACAGTATGAAATACTTTACGCAAAACCAAAGTAAAATAGATAAAAAAGTGGAATGGGTCCAGTTAAATATGGTTTTTTTATAATGACTATATGTCTGAATCTCAAATGAAAGAGTTATAAAACAAATAAAGCAGATCATAGTTCTATTAGATTAAAAATAGGTATTACACACTCTTATGTATTTTCTTAGTTGTTGTTGTTTGCTCTTTTGTTTGGATAAATTGGGTACAATTTTAAAAATAATGGATAGAGAGATGTTAAATGGAAACTATAACACTTAGGGTAAATGAATCAATTTACGATAAATTTCAATGGTTTTTGTCTCACTTTTCAACTTCTGAAGTGGAAATAATCAAACCAATCGATGTGACAAAGTTGTCAAAAGATGATTTTGA
>JAUPKZ010000050.1 GCA_030837195.1 Campylobacterota bacterium | reverse complement strand
TTTGCATCTTGGAAAAGAGCGATAGTTGCTAAATCTAATTTAGACTTGATACCGATTGGCACCGCTCCACCGTTCTCAGCTAGTTTTGGAGCTTTGATCTCGATTTGACCTTCGATCATTGCACCTGCACCAAATAGTGCTTCGATAGCGTCTTTGCTTCCAGCTGCTTCCCAAGCTTTTGGAGCAGTTGCTCTAAAGTCAGTAGCACTTAAACTTGATGGTAACACTGATGCAGTTGCAGCTGCTACAGCAGTTAAACTTAAAAATTTTCTTCTTTGCATTTTTTTTCCTTTTTTTAGTATTTTAGTAAATCAAGCTGTTTTACTTGCTTGATTCTACCATAAATTTAACAATATCTTTAACTTGGTTATCTGTTAAATTCATAGCACCGCCTTTTGGAGGCATTCCGCCGATACCGTTAATCGCATTGTGATTAACTTTATCCATACCTTTTTCCATTGCTGTTGCCCATGCTTTCTTATCGCCGACTGCAGGTGCACCCATTGCATCAGTCTTATGACAAACTGCACATGATTTTTCATAAAGCTTTTCAGCTTCAGAAACAGGACCCTTAGAAGCGTCCTCTTTTGGCATATCTCTAAGAGTTGAATAAGCAGGCTTAACATCAGTAATCTCTTGAGAAATTTTTAATACAGTCTCTTTACCGCAGTTTTTCATACAGCGAGTACCTACTGCACCAAAGTTTTTAGGGTCTTTATAGAACTTTCTTACATTTTCAACACCGTTTGGTCCGTCAATGTTCGGATAAAAACCGTTGCGGTTAGGCATAACAATTTTTTTGAAATTGTCTTGATTTAACTCAGTAATATCTTCGCCATCAATTTTAACACCGTTTTCTGCAAGTAAGTATGCAGTCATAGCGTACATTTGATTTGCAGAATAGCTCTTTGGATGAGCGTATGGCATTGCATCACGGATATACCAAATCAAAGTACTTGCTTGTGGCCAGTATGAACCGATAGTTCTATTTGGAGCATCTTTACCTGGGCAAGTTCTTTGGTTTTTTAGTGATTCTAGCGTTCCACCAGTTAAAGTAGGATAACCTTTTCCACCTGCACCAAACTCACCGTGACAGCTCGCGCAATCTCTATCGTAAAGCTCAGAACCCTCTTCAGCAGTACCTGAACCCACAGGAAGTCCTGTGCCATCAGGCATAATATCCACATCCCATGCTTTTAACTCATTTGGAGTCGGAGCTCTACCGAAATTTACACCTTTAGTTGACTGGTCGTTTACATTGTAAGCAGTATATTTACCATTTACCGTCTTATATGTAACACCGCCGTCTAGTGCATCTTTCTTAGCATTATAAATGCCCTTTGGCAATGGCTCAACTGTGCCGGCAAAAGCAGTTGTAGCTATCAATGCGCTTGCAGCTATTGCTATTAATTTATTATTTAACTTTATCATTACTTGCTCCTTTGTTACTTTGGACAGTTGTCTGTTCTAACTTGAACATTGTTGACTTTACCGTCTGCCGTTACTTCCCAAGTACAGATAGAGTTTCTATGATATACACCCTCTAGTCCCATAATAGCTTTTTCTTGAGTAACGCTTGGTTGTACATATCCTGCATCATCGATAGCACGAGATTGTAACAATAAAGGCTTACCTTCATACTTATACATATATGAGAATCTTGTCCAAGATTTTGGAAGAACTAAACCTTTTAACTTAGCAGCAACATAGTTGTCTCCACCGTCAAACGAGATATCTACGCCGGTAATAGTTCCGTGTCCACTCCAAGCAATACCTTCAATCTCTACCATATCACCCTTTTTGAGGTCTGTCCATGGTTTTTCAGGGCACGGAGTTGTAATAATAGAGTTAACTTCTAGTGTATAGTAGTGCTGGATAGCTTTTCCGCTTGGCATTAGAGCAGTATATTTAGAAGTTTCTTCTTTACAATACCATGGCTCTGCACCAAACTCAAGGCGTTTTAACCACTTAACACATAAGTTAGCTTCCCAACCCGGTAGCATTAAACGAACAGGATAGCCTTGTTCAGGTCTAATTGCCTCACCGTTTTGAGCCCAAACAATCATAGCATCGTCTAGTACTTTCTCAACAGGAACCGTTCTGCCCATCTCTGAACCATCAGACCCCTCAGCAAGCATCCACTTTGCAGTAGGCTTTAAACCGATTTCATCAAGAATAGTTTTTAGACGAACTCCCGTCCACTCAGCATTACTCATCATACCTTTTACGAATTGTAATGAGTTAAACTGTGGACCTTTCCACTCAGCTGCACCGTTTGCAGGGCACTCCATGAAAAGAATTCTGCTCTCAGCAGGATATTTCTTTAACTGCTCAAGAGTTAAAACGATTGGTCTTTCTACAAGCCCGTGAATCATAAGTCTAAATTTATTTGGGTCAATATGTGCAACACCGTTGTGTGTTCTTGTAAAATGTAAACCATTCGGCGTAATAATACCCTCTAACTCATGTAACGGAGTCATAGAAACCGCAGCATGCATATCCCCAGCAGACGATAGAAGACTTGAAGTTCTTCTTACGACATTATGCTCATATTTTGATGGGATACCATATGGATATTTATTAAGCTCATCGCCTAATGTTGTTCCCCATTCCGTATGGTGAATGATATTTTCGTCATCTGCCATTAGTTTTGCAGGTGCTAAGATATTAGCAGCAGCAATTGCACTAACAGAATAAGCAGCAGTTTTTTTGAAGAAATCTCTTCTACTTGAGTGCTCTACAGCTTGTGCATCTGTAGTATTTTCTAAATTATTTTCAGAAATTTTACTCATTAATTATCTACCTCCCTCTCTTTAATCTTGTAGATTTTACAGTATGCGAAGTGTAAAACTTGTTTACATATTATAAAATGCAAGACGACGATTATATATGAATTTAAATTAAATTGTCAAGCAAAAAGAATAAAAATGTGAGAAAATTATTACATTTTTCTTTTAATTCACACTTTTGAAAACAAAAATATGTTAGAATTTCATAAAGCATATATAGAGAACGGGGTAGTCATGGCAAATAAAAAGGTCGGTAAAGTTATAAAACTTTTTATATCAAAAAAAGGTGATTCGCAGAGATATGAAGAATCTTTCATTGAACTTGATGAAGAAGGCGTAATCGGGGATAAGTTTTACGCAAAAGATACAATTCGTTCCGTGCTTATTACCTCAACCGACAGCTATGAACTTGTTCAAAAATACGACATTGAGATACCGCATGGGTATCTGGGCGAAAACATTTTAATGGATTTTAATCCATATTCGCTTCCCGTAGGCTCTCAACTAAAAATCGGCAGTGCGCTTTTAGAGATTAGCCAAAACTGTACGATATGCAATCATCTCTCTACAATAGACAAAAGAGTTCCGAAGCTACTTAAAAACGACAGAGGCATTTTTGCGAAAGTTGTGCAGGGCGGAAAAATTTCTCAGGAAGACGATATCTATCTTGTATAGATAAATACAACCTCAAATTCTAAATAAGAGAGCGGATATTCGATTAAGAGTTTTTTGCTCTCCTTATAACTCAGTATTCGTCTTGCTCCGCTTACTCCGCTTTTTTTGATGTATCTAAAAATGTCTCTTGTTGACTCAAACTCAAGTTTATAATTTACGATTTCAACTTCTGCGTCAAAATATCTATTGCTTAAATCTTTAATATAGTTACTGCTTTTTAATATAGAACTTATGGAAGCAGTTTCGTTTAGGGTTTTAAATGTATCTGATGCAAAAATTGCAAGTGCTACCGGAGCACCCAGCTTTTTTATATGCTTAAAAACCTCTTCTAAATTATTTGCCCATTGAAGTGCAGATGCAGAAAAGACAACATCAAACTTATAAGCATCTAACTCTTCAAATAATTTTTCATCATTAAAGTCGCCATAAATCGTTTGGATTTTAGGCGATTTTGGATGAAGTTCCAACATTTTATATGCAAAATCAACACCGATAAAATGTTCATACTCCCAATCTATATGCTTACACAAGCTACCGCTTCCGCAACCCAAATCAAGAATAGCTTGCGGTTTTGTAGTTATCTTGCTCAGCAAATGTTCTATTACTCTGTTTTGAATAACATTATAGTTGTTATACTCTATGGCATATTTTGAAAACTCTGTACTTATTTTCATTTTTTTCTATTAACAATAAGCGATATTATAAAAATAAATAGTACGCACAATACTATAGTTGCACCAGAAGGAAGAGAAAAATAAAATGAAAAAATCATACCCGCAGTTACACTAAGGAGTCCAAATATAAGTGATAGAAGCATTGTTTTTAAGAAACCCACTTTATACTGAAGTGACGCAACGGTAGGGATGACCATTAATGCACCAATTAGCAAGCTTCCAATGATAGTGATAGAGAGCGCAATAATAATAGATACGACACTCGCAAGCAAAAAATTAAGTCTATTTACTTTGATACCGCTTGTCTTTGCCACCTCTTCATCGTATGCTATAAAATATAGTTCTTTTGAGAAAAGAAGCAGTATTGCAAGAGAAATTGTGCCAAAAATAGCAATGATAATAATATCGTCGCTACTTACGGATAAAATAGAACCAAAGAGATAGGAGAATAAAGAATTGTTAAAACTGCCTCCAAGCGATACTATAATAACGGCAATAGCAAGTGAGCCTGAGAGCAAAATAGCAAGTACGGCGTCACTGTAAAGAGAAAATGCGCTTCTTAAATACTCTATAAGCCAAGCCGAGAGCACTGCAAAGACTACCGCCGTCCAAAGAGGGCTAAACTCTGCTACAAGAGCAACTGCAACTCCTACAAGTGCAGAGTGCGCAAGCGTTTCGCTTATCATAGAGTAACGCTTTAACACTACAAAAGTTCCGCTCACAGACGCGAGTACGGCAATAATAATACCTGCTATAAAGGCTCTTTGCATAAAGTCATATTCAAACATTTCTAACATAATTAGTGCCTATGCTTATGAAGATGAAGCAAGTGTGCATCCATACCGTAGAGCTCACTCATCTCTTCGCAACTAAGAAGCTGTTTGGGGTTATTGCAAATAATTGCTTTTTGGTTTATGGTAAAGAGCCTTGCTATATCATCGGCGATAACGCCTATATCGTGTGTGATAAAAACTATCGTAATTTTATCTTCCTGATTTAGTTTTCTAAGGAGTGTATAAAATTTTTTTTGCGAAGCAACATCTACTCCCGTATTTGGCTCATCCAGAATTAAAATATCCGGCTTTGACGCAAGAGCGCGAGCAATCATAACCCTTTGTCTTTGCCCTCCGGATAGTGTTCCAATCATTTTTTCTTTTAAATCAAGAATATCCATTTTGCTCATAGCATCATAAACAGCTTTTTCATCCTCGGTGCCGTAAAAACTAAATAGTTGCTTTTTAGCAGTTCTGCCCATCTTTACAATATCTAAAACTGTGGCGGGAAAAGAGGCATCAACAAGTGAAGCTCTTTGTGGAACATAACCAATCTTATGCCACTCATTAAAATTTGAGAATTTTTTTCCGTATATTTTTATTTCGCCGCTTGTCGGTGTCTCAAGCCCCAAAAGCATACGGACAAGCGTAGTCTTTCCGCCTCCATTTGGTCCGATAATGGCAATATATTCGGAACAAAAAACCTCTAAAGAGATGTTTGAGAGAATAGTTTGTCCCTTAATGCTAAATGTAAGGTTTTTAACATCAAAAATGGGAACACTAAATTTCATTTGCACTCTAGTGCAGAAGATATCTTTTGAAGGTTTTGTCTCATAATATCTTCATATGTAAGTTTCTCTTTTGCTTCATCTGCCGTAATATTTCCTAGCGGATGAAGTATCTTAGCATCCACTTTTGCCTCTTTTGCAATATTTTTCATAGCTTTATCACTTGCAAAACTCTCGTAAAAAATTGTATTTACTTTATGTTTTTTAATAAAATCTATAAGCTTTATCATCGTTTTTGCATTCGGCTCTGCCTCCGGAGAGAGTCCGCTAAGGGCTGCAGTATAAAAACCATACCTTGCTGAAAGATATGAAAATGCATTATGATTTACAATGATAGTGTCCGATTTGCAAGATGAGAGCCTCTTTTTATACTCCTCATCAAGTGTTTGGAGCATTGCTATATAAGCATCTCTGTTTTTTTCATATAACCCTTTGTTTTGTGGGAAAAGTTCGCTTAACTCTTTTGTAACCTTATGAGATGCAAGTATCATATTTTCTATATCTTGCCAATAGTGAGGATCTGTTTTACCGTGTGAGTGATGATGTTCATCTTCATGCTCATCTTCTTCTATCTCTCTAAGCTTTACAAATTTACTCATATCTATATTTCGTTTTTTAAAACTAAATCCCTTTACCCATGGTTCAAGTCCTGCACCGCTATATAGCACTAGGTCGCTGTTTGAAATTTTTATTATCTCTTTTGGTGTCGGTTCGTAATCATGTGCGCTCACGCCTGCGGGAAGTATCATAAAAACTTCTGCACTCTCTTTTGCAATGTTTTTTGAAATATCATAAAGAGAAAATGTACTTGCTGCTATAAGCGGTTTTTTATTTGTATCTTTTGCATATGTAAATGTTGTAAAAAGCACAATAACTGCTACAAAACTGATAAAAAATCTATTTTTAAAGCTCATTTTGAAGTCCAATTTTTTTGAAATTATAGCGAATTTTGCAAGAATTATTTTTTTTGGGTATAATTCGCAACTTTTAAAATAGGGCTTAACCCTAAAGGATAAAATATAATGACAACTAGTTTTTTACTTGTTATTCAAATAATTTTAGTCGTAATGTTAGTAATAGCGGTATTGCTACAAAAAAGCTCAAGCATTGGTCTTGGTGCGTACAGCGGTTCAAACGAATCTGTTTTTGGGGCAAAAGGACCGGCAAGCTTTTTATCTAAAACTACTTTCTTTATAGGTTTTTTATTTGTTGTAAATACTGTTGCTCTTGGATATATGTACTCTCTAACCGCAACCGAATCAGTGGTCGATAATATGGCAGAGACAACTAATATACAAGCACCTTCTACAACAACTCCTACTATCCCAGATAGCAACAAAACAAACTAATTTATAGTAGTTGCATTTTCTTGCAACTATTTTAGAGCTATTATTTTTTTTAAAATATATCCTGCTACAATTACGCCACTATTTTTAATACATAAGGACAATAAAATGCTAAACGACATATATAATGAATGTGAAGCAAAAATGAAATCTAGCATTGAGCATATGCAAAGAGATTTTAAAACATTAAGAACAGGCAAGGTAACTACATCTGTTTTGGATAATGTTAAAATTGACTACTATGGAACTATGACTGCTCTTGATCAAGTCGGCTCTATCATTGCAACGGATGCAACAACAATCGTTGTAAATCCATGGGAAAAAAATCTCTTAAACTTAATCGAGAGTGCTATATCTAAGGCAAATGTCGGAGCAAACCCGAACAATGACGGCGTACAAATCAAGCTATTTTTCCCTGCTATGACGGTAGAACAAAGACAAGAGTCTGTAAAACAGATGAAAGTTATGGGTGAAAATGCAAGAGTAGCGGTTAGAAATGATAGAAAAAATGCAAATGATAAAGTAAAAAAACTTGAAAAAGATAAAGCAGTTACGGCAGATGAGTCAAAATCTGCACAGGACAATATACAAAAAATAACTGATAAATATATAGCTCAAATAGATACTATCTTAAAAACAAAAGAAGCTGAAATACTCAAAGTATAATTTTATCGAAGGGAATAAATATGGATATCAGACAAATCTACATCGATGCAAATGCTCTTTTAGAGGGGCATTTTAAACTAAGCAGCGGCAACCATTCACAATATTATTTACAGTCTGCCAAAGTTTTAGAAGATCCAAAAACGGCAAAGCTTCTTGCCGATGCTCTTGCAAAACAGATAAAAGAGAGCGGTATTGAGGTAGATACAGTCTGTGCTCCTGCTCTTGGAGGACTCATTGCCGGATTTGCCCTTGCAACGGCACTTGATGTTAGATCAATATTTGCCGAGAGAGTAAACGGTGAGATGAGTATCCGCCGCGGATTTGAAGTGAAAAAAGGCGAGAGAGTTTTGATGTGCGAGGACATCATCACAACAGGTGGCTCTGCTATGGAAGCAGCAGCAGTTGTAAAAAGCCTTGGCGGAGAAATAGTGGGTGTTGCGGCTCTGGCAAATAGAGGTTTTTGTAAACGCCAACACAGTGATGTCGTGACAAAACCCAACTGTAAACTACCGCAAGATGTTCCATTTTTTGCACTTGCAGATTTTACATTTGAGATGTATGCACCGGAAGAGTGTCCTATGTGCAAAACAGGCAGCGAGGCGATAAAACCCGGCTCTCGAGGAAACTAGAGAAGTGAAGCTTAGTGCTTTAGTTTTTCTCTTTATTGGCTTTTTTACTCTTAATGCAGCCGAAGTTAGGCTAAGCGACGAAGAGCTAAAAAAGATGATAGGGCATCTGCTCATAGTCGGATTTGATGGACAGAGTATAGACAAAGATACTAAGATAGTAAAACAGATACAAAAGTACGAGCTAGGCGGGGTTATACTCTTTGATAAAGAGTTTAACGACAGAACAAAGACAAAAAATATAAGCTCTAAAGAGCAACTTCAACAACTCACCTCATCACTCAAATCTTTTGCAAAAAAACCTCTTCTTATCTGTGTAGATCAAGAAGGCGGCAAAGTGGCAAGACTTAAACCTGCATACGGATTTGATGCAACGCCTTCGGCTAAAGTTGTCTCCGAGATGGATGGATATATGTCAAAACATATATATAACTCTTTGGCAAATACTCTATCTTCAAGCGGCATAAACTGCAATTTTGCTCCCGTACTCGATCTTGCTTTAAATGAAAAAAACAGTGTTATACAAGGGCTAAACCGCTCATACGGAAGTGACCCCAAAGAGGTAGTAAGATATGCGACCATAGCTATAGAGGCTATGAAAGAGAAGCAAATCTTAGCCGTAGCTAAACATTTCCCCGGTCATGGCTCATCAAGCGATGATTCACACAAAGGCTTTGTAGATGTTACAAATAGTTGGAGCGAGATAGAGCTTGAGCCATATAGGGAGCTGATAGAACAAAATTCACTAGCTATGATTATGAGTGCGCATGTATTTAATGCAAAAATAGATAAAGAATATCCCGCAACACTTTCCTACAATACAAATACAAAACTACTAAGGCAACAACTAGGCTTTGACGGTGTTTTGGTAAGCGACGATATGCAAATGGGGGCAATCTCTAAACACTATATGCTAAAACAGAGTGTTACTCTGGCTATAAACAGCGGTATAGATATGCTATTGTTTGGAAATCAACTCTCAACTCAAGATATAGACGAGTTAGTTGAGGTTATATATACTCAAGTAAAAAATGGCGAAATCTCCTATGTTCGAATAGCCGAGTCAAATGAGCGAGTAGCCTCTTTACTCAAGCAAGCAAGATAGATGATGCAAAGCACTTTTTCATGGCTTGACTGGGTAATATTCGGCTCCTACTTTGCTGTTTTAGCTATTAGTTCTATTATGTTAAGCAGAACAAAGATAGAGTCCTCAAGAGACTATTTCGTATCTAAAAACGCTATGCCTACACTAGCGGTAGCTATCTCGGTAGTTGCCACATCACAATCAGCCGCAACATTTCTAGGCGCACCCGAATACTCATATAAGGGTGATTTTACATTTATAGGTTTTTACATATCTGCATTTATATCTATAATGTTTGTCGCTTTCGTGCTTATACCCAAATTTTACGCTATGAAGGCTATAACCGTATATGAACTCTTAGAGATTAGATACGGCGAGAGTGCAAAAAAACAAGCCGGCATAATGTTTTTGATAGGCAGAGTCATAGCCAGCGGAGCAAGACTCTACATAGGTGCACTTGCCATCTCTATGATACTCTTTAACGATATAGCATTTTTACATGTGGCCCTTAGTGTAGTCATATCACTGCTTGGTGCATTGGCATATACATATTTCGGCGGCATCCGTTCTATCATTTTAAGTGATGTTATACAAGCAGCCATATACATAGGTGCGGGGATAGCAGTAGCTATATATCTTTATACCTCGCTTGATAGTGTCGATATACTAAAAGCACTAAATGAGCAAAATAAACTAAACTTTATAGACACCTCGCTAACGGGGCAGTTTAACTTAGTAGCACTATTTAGCGGGTGGCTTTTGCTAAACATTGCAGCTTTCGGGCTTGATCAAGATATGACTCAAAGAGTACTTAGTTGTAAAAATACAAATGAGGCGGCAAAATCGCTTTTTATCTCAATGGTAATTACCATACTTGTCGTTTTGCTATTTTTAACGATAGGTGCTTTTTTATATCTCTTTTATCTTGAACATAGAGTAGAGCAGAGCTTTGAGGGGCAGAGCATAACTATATTTATGTACTACATACTAAATGAGATGCCAGACGGGCTTAAAGGGCTTGTAACGGTTGGAGCGGTTGCTACGACACTATCTAGTACGAACTCTGTTTTGGGTGCGATGGCTTCGGTTGCCATAGAAGATATATATAAACCTTGGAGGCTTAAGAAGTCGCACATAAGCGAAGCTCACTTTGTAAATATGTCTAAATACAGCGTTTTATTTTTCGCATTTGTGCTATTTTTGATGGCACTTCTTAGCTATTTTTGGCAAAGATACAGTGAGCTTTCTCTTATCAATTTTGCACTTGGAGTTATGGCATTTTCATATACGGGGCTTCTTGGCGTCTATTTTTCCGCAATCTTCACAAACAGAGGAAACTCTCAAACAACTCTATACGGACTTATAGGCGGGTTTATAACGGTCGCGGCACTTCAACCATATAGTTTTGGTTTAAATATCCCCTTTTCATATCAGATAGTCATAGGAACGATTGTTGCATTTTTAATAGTGCAGATAGGTAAAAAATAAAAGATTTGATTTGATAAAATAACGCTCAGAGTTTAAGGATTAATAAAAATGGATGATTTTATTACGACAAAATATTTTAAAGAATACAGAAAAGAGCTAGGATTTGCCAAACAAGATGATGTTAAAAAGTTTTTTGCCGCAAAAGATATTATTCCTACCGTTGATTATAACTATATAAATTTATTAAATAGTAGATTGATTGATATTATTGAAAAAATAAACGCAGTAGTTTGCAATGAAATTAAAGAAGCCGATTTAAAATTATTTCATAATAGTAATATCACAATAGTTTTTGAAAAACTCAGAGAATATAATATCATTCAAAAATTAAACAATCAAGGAAGAAGACCTGAAGAGGTTTATTTTTCATGGATGAGAGGCTTCGTAATATCAAATTATTTTCTAAAAGCAATATGCCAAATCTTTGAAATCAGTATTAGTGAGATTAAATTGATTGGGGATGATGATTTAATAAATATTGAATCTTTTAAAAGAACTCCAACCGCCGATTTAGAAATAACTCTCAAAAACTCTGATAAATTAAGGATTGAAGTTCAATCAGGATTTCAAGGTGTTAATGATATAAAACAGCACAAAGTTTTAGAAGCAAAAAGAATTTTTCAAAAAGAAGAGATCCCCTCAGTAGTAATTCATTTTGATCTTTTTAACGGGCAAGTTGCCTTTGTACGGCTTGATACGATTGAAGATGATAGTATCAACTGGATTACAAGACAGCAGATGGAAGGTCAAACAGTTTTTAATATTGAACAAAATTATTTTATTTGGAAATTAACACAAAACCCTCCATTGTATAGCGATATTATTGAATTAATATGAAAGATAAAAAATTTAAAGTATTAGATTTATTTGCCGGAGTAGGTGGGCTTAGTTACGGCTTTGCCCACGATGAGAACTTTGAGATTGTTGCGGCAAATGAAATTTTAAGCGATATGGCTTTAGGCTACACGCTTAATCATCCAAGTGTTAAAATGTACAATTGT
>JAUPKZ010000107.1 GCA_030837195.1 Campylobacterota bacterium | reverse complement strand
AATGCAAAAAACGCTCATTGATAGCGGTCCTTTAATCGCACTTTTTGATAAAAGCGATAAATACCACTCAAAAGTAGTAGAGTTTCTCAAAACTTTTGACGGTGAACTTATATCTTCTTGGTCGGTTATAACAGAGGTCTCGCATATGCTTGATTTTAATTTACAAGTACAGTTAGACTTTTTAAAATGGATTGAGATTGGTGGTTTAAATATATATGACATCTCTCAAGATGAGATACACGCCATAAGAGCAATGATGGAAAAATACAGCGATATCCCAATGGATCTAGCGGATGCTTCACTAATGTATATCGCAAATAGAGAAAACATCAAAAATATCGTTAGTATAGATAGCGATTTTGACATATACAGAACTATAAAAAAACAAAACCTTAACAATCTACTTAGGTAAAACCTCTTTCTCCACACTTTGAAGCTCTATAACGCTAGGATTTGGAAGGATGGGAAATACTTTTCTCACTTTATCGCTCACCCATTGCGGGTATATCCTAAAATTTAGCTTTACGCTTATTTTTAATGGGTAAAGAGTATCTTTAGGCAATTTAAAGCTCTCTACTCTTCTCTCTCCTGCGGGGATTCTTGTGTCGCTTAGGAGTGTTTTATACTTCCAAAAAAGAAGTCCGACAGGTTTAGAGTTCTCATCACCGAAAACTTTTTG
Organism: Campylobacterota bacterium; assembly: GCA_030837195.1. Lineage (GTDB taxonomy): Bacteria > Campylobacterota > Campylobacteria > Campylobacterales > Sulfurimonadaceae > Sulfurimonas. The sequence goes on along the minus strand of JAUPKZ010000107.1, from coordinate 2,978 downwards.
GAAGAGTCTGCTTCCCTCTTCTATATTTCCGTCATCCTTTAATCTGCCGCTAGAGAGTATCACTTTGCCCTCTTTGTCTTTTACCTCAACTTCAAGCCATAACTCTCTAAAGTCGGCTACACCGGTAGGTAGATGATGTCCCGCACCTACATTTTTCACCCCTACTTCTAAGTTTTTATCTTTTATAGCCATATCAAGTTCTGCCGAAGTTTTTAGCAGTTGTATTATCTGATCTTCGTTTTTTTTGTCTCTAAGCCCTGCTAAAAAATGGTTTGAACCTGCAAAATAGTGAACTTTCAGATCATTTTTTATAACTCCGCCATCTGTTGAAGTTCCCTTTAAAGGTGCAAATTTGCCGCCGCTTAGATTTGTCATATGGCAGTCTATACAGCTTTTGTGTTTCGTTTTGTCGTTTGGGTTATTAAAAGGTGATTTTTCCCACTCCTCATAGGTTGAAACTATCTTTATGCCGTTTTTTGGATGTGACTCATCATGGCAAGATGCACAATACTTGCTATTTTTATACAACTCTTTTGAGTAACTCTCTTTATGAACGCTAGGATTTGCGTTTATAAGCTTTTCGCTAAAGAGGTGCGGCAAAGTAAATTTGCTATCTTCAAAAGCATACTTTTTTCTATCAAGCGATAGTTTATATGAAGCATTGCCATATGAAGTCGCATCACTTATCTGATGACAAGTGATGCAAGACACTCCCTCTTCAACTCTAAAGTTATTATGCTCCCTAAAATCCTTTAAAAGTGTTGCGGAACCCTTTTCGTAAGACTCATTACTTACAAAGTTACCGTCCATAGAGTGTGTGCTTTTACTAAGCCCTATAGATAATGCGCTAGGATTATGGCAACTCATACACCACTTTTTAAACTCATCCCCCTCAACCTCACCGGCAAGCGTCTCCATAACCATATAGTAGCGATTTGTTCCCGCCATATGTCTATGGTTTGAGTTGCTCCACTGCTCAAATATCTCGCTATGACATGATTTGCATTTTGTAGAATTTGTAAAATCTTCGCTATGAGTCTGTTTTGATGTTGATTTTTCTATCTCAAGATTTGATAACTCCGTAACCTTGGCATAAGATGGATACGCACTAAACAAAATAAATAGAGCTATTATAGGTTGCACGATTTGATTGTTAGCTCTAAGAGTATGCCACACAAAAAATACCATCAGAACAAAAGAGCCAAAGAGATGTGTATAAAAAGACATAACCCCTACTATATCTCCTCCACGATTTCCTACTAAAAATAGATAAATCCCGCTTATGCTCACAAGAGAGAATGAAGCGAGTAAAAACCATCCGTTTATACTGTTTATCTTTTTTATGTAAAAATACCTGCGGATATGTTTATAGATAAAAGAGTTCATAAACAAAAACATAATCAAAACAGAACTAACAATATGCAGAGGTTCTATAACTCTAAAACTATCCCAAGAGAGAGCTACAAGCTTCATTTGAAGCACGCCTGAGATAAACATAACCAAAAGAAGCACTTTTACAAAAAATCTTCTCATTTTTTATCTCCTATGCCATAATCAACTATCTCGCCATCAAGCGTTCTTAGAAATGCCACTATCTCATCTATCTGTTCATCGCTCATATGTCGCCCCAACTGATGTCTAGCCATTACATCTACCGCTTCTCTTAGTTTTGCTACGCTTCCGTTATGAAAGTATGGTGAAGTCTTTGCTACATTTCTCAAAATAGGCACACGAAAGAGATAATTGTCATTTTTACCTAAGAAACCGCCATCATTTTTAAAAGGAAATCTGCTATCAAAGCTCTTTAACTGTTCTACTACGCTTTGATTTAGCCTCAGCTCATACATATTTGCAAAATCCCTAAGCGGAAACCTTTGTATGCTCTGCCCTCCCAAACTAACACCGTGATGACAACCCTTACATCCAAAATGTATAAAATTTGCCAAACCTCTTTTTGCCTGATCGCTTATAGCGTCGTTGTCTCCCTCTAAAAATCTATCGTATGTGCCTCTTGTGGCGAGTGTTTTTACATAAACCTCTATGGCTTTGTTTACATTTTCAAATGTTATGTTAGCCTCATCTCCAAATAAAGAGATATATTTTTTATCTGCCCCTAACCTATCTTCAAGCTCCTTAGGTTCGATATTCATCTTATGAACTACTCTAAAAGAGTTTTGGCTCTGCTCTTTTATGCTTTTTACTTCACCGCTCCATGTAAGGTATTTTGCAAAGCCTGTATTTAAAATAGTTTGAGTGTTTAAGAGATGAGGGTGTGCAGTTCCCGCGTCCCCTTGCGAAAAGGTAAATCTATCGACTCCACTTTGATCTCTTAGATGACATGCCGAACAATCGGTAATATTTGGAGTATCTTTTTCTAAAAAGTCACTCAAGATAGCACCGTTTTTTATATCTTTTGCAAAAGAGTGGCAAGTTGCACAACTTGTTTTTCTATTTTTTGATAGATTTGTATCGAAAAAAAGCTCTTTGCCAAGAGCTATTTTTTCTTTACTCATAGGGTTTGAGGCGTTATTATCCACCAACTTTAAAAGCTCTTCAAAAGATGAAGGAGTCGCTCTTAGTCCCTTACTCAGTGCAAAATTTCTCAGCTCCACATCACTATATAAAGGCACAACTTTATTATGCGTAAAATAGCCTATGGATATATAAGTGCTTATAACGACAATAGCGATAAGCAGAGCGTAAGAGAGGAGCTGTTTCATCTATTATAAACCAAAAGTCTCTTTGATTTTTGCTTCAAACGCCTCATCACTCATGCTTTTTCTCATAGGTACGAATGTCGTCGCTTCAACGCCTACAGGTACGGCGATAGGAGCATTTTCATCTTCTATGATCATCTTTATAGCATCGGCTATGGGCTGTGGATTTGGACCTTCATTTATAGCTTTTGCGACTATCGGCACAAAATGAGCTACCAAATCTTTATAAGGTGAAGTTTGGCTCGTAGTTTTTGCATTTGC
>JAUPKZ010000049.1 GCA_030837195.1 Campylobacterota bacterium | reverse complement strand
GATGTGCTATATTTTGAACCTATTGATTTTGAGCATGTAAGAGAAGTTATAGAAAATGAAAATCCGGATGGAATCATTGTTCACTTTGGAGGACAAACCCCTCTTAAACTTGCAAATGCATTGACAAAAATCGGTGCAAAAATTGCCGGTACGCCTTCAAATGTAATCGATTTGGCAGAAGATAGAGAACAGTTTTCAAACTTTGTAGATAGAAACGCTCTTATGCAACCCGCAAATGGGCTAGCTAGAACAAAAGAGGAGTCTTACGCAATTGCGGCAAGACTTGGTTACCCCGTATTGGTACGCCCTTCATTTGTTCTTGGCGGTCGCGGTATGCGTATAGTTTACAGCGAAAGTGAACTAAAACAATATATGGACCTTGCGGTTTCGGTATCAAATAATGCTCCGGTTCTTATCGATAAATTTTTAGATCAAGCAATCGAACTTGATGTTGATGCTATATGCGACGGAGTAGATGTATATATCGGTGCAGTTATGCAGCACATCGAAGAAGCGGGAATTCACTCAGGCGATAGTGCTTGTTCGCTTCCTCCCGTTAATCTATCTAAAGAGCTTATTGCAAAGGTTGAACAGCAGACAAAAATAATTGCACTAGGACTAGGTGTCCGAGGGCTTATGAATGTTCAATATGCAATCTATCAAGATGAGATTTATCTAATAGAGGTAAATCCAAGAGCAAGCAGAACCGTTCCGTTTGTAAGCAAAGCAACAGGTATGCCTTTGGCAAAAGTTGCAACTCGAGTTATGGTAGGCGAAACGCTTAGAGACTCACTAAAATATTACGATAAATACAACATAGTTATGGAAGAAGCAGGTCTTTTAAAACCTCGTTTAAAGGGTCACATATCCGTTAAAGAGGCAGTTTTTCCTTTCCATAAGCTCTATGGTGCAGATTTAGTTTTAGGACCTGAGATGAAATCAACCGGAGAGGTAATGGGCATTAGCTCAAACTTCGGAATAAGTTTTGCAAAAGCTCAAATTGCAGCCGGCAACAAAATAGTAACAAGCGGTACTTGTTTTCTATCTTTTGTAGATATGGATAAAAAACATGCACCTGAGATTGCAAGCGGACTTCATAGACACGGCTTTAAACTTGTTGCAACAAAAGGAACACAGTCGGTCATAGAAGAAGCGGGCATACCTTGCGAGGTAGTTCTTAAAATCTCTGAAGGAAGACCAAATATTGAAGATAGCATGAAAAACGACGCTATCCATATGGCTATAAACACATCGGATAACAATACATCCAAAAAAGATGCTCTAGTTATCCGTCAAGAGGTTCTAAAGAGAAATATACCATACTTTACAACGCTAAGTGCCGCAAGAGCGCTTATCCTTGCTCTTGATGAGATGAAGGATGATTCATGGTCAAGTGCGAAAGCTCTACAAGATTTTCTAGCATAAAAAATCCGATAGTTTTAACCCAGACGGATACTACCGTCGGGTTTTTATCTCAAGATGCAGCAAAACTTTATGAGATAAAATCACGCCCTGCGGCAAAACCGTTAATTAAAGTCTATGCGAATTTTAAATCCCTATTGGAAGATAGCAAAAGAGTCGCAAAAAAAGACAAAAACATTGTCCGTCGCCTCAAAAAAACTACCTTTATAATTAAAACAAACTCTTTTAGAGTTGCAAAAACTCCTCTAAAATCACAAATTTTTAGAGATGCTCACTGGTTTTACTCAACTTCTGCCAATAGAAGCGGTGAAAACTATGATAGAGAATTTTGTGAAGCAAAAGCTGATATAATTATAGAAGATGTGCAAGGATTGAGTGAAAAAAAATCATCTACTCTAATTAAATTGGGCAGATCAAAGAGGAGAAGATTACGATGAACAAAATTGTACAAGCTCTTTTAACCGGTATGTTTATAACTTTTTTTTTAGATTTTTTTATTTTTCTTGGAATATTTTTAAATTATATAGAGCTCCACGGCATAGATGTTTACTACAATATACTGTTTGCGGATCACCAAAATTTGTATATATTTTTTGTAATGTCTATTTTTTTTGGGTATATCTCAGTATATATAAAAAACTATAAAATAAGTTTAACCATAATTGGCATCTTTGGAATAGTTGCACTATCTACTCTTTTGCAAGGCATTGGAGAGAGTTTAGGAGAATCTATGCTTATGACAAAAAACAGCACTCTAAAGAGCGCAAAGCATACTTTTATAGGTGATATCTATTATGAGGGAAGAGAATATATTACCTTTTATGATCGTGAGATAAACAAAATGATAAAAATTGATAAAAAGGATTTAAAGTAGTGAAAGTTATCTATTCTATAGCAAGCGGTGTCGCACTCGGCAGTGCAGGAGTTGCTATGATGAGCATTTTAGGCGGATGTGAATCATCACAGCAAGAACAGAAGCAGCAAAATAAATTTTTAGTTATTGAGCAACAAAGTAGCGGAAAATATGTAGTCGTTGAAGAGATGCCGACAGAGGGACCAAGCAGGGCAATCATTCGAGAAAAAGATGAAAACAACAATACGGTTGAGCGCTTTATGAATGAAGATGAGATGAAAGCGCTTGCGCAGCAGGAATACCAAAAAGTTCAAGACGGCACTTCAGAAACACTAAAAAGCGGTGAAGGAAGTACAGGGATGGGTCTTGCCGGCACGATACTTGCAGTTGCGGCAGGCTCGCTTTTGGGTAACATTATAGGCAATGCACTCATGAATAACAAAAACTTTGCATCCCGCTCATCAACGGTCAATCAAAGCGCTTACAATCGCTCAAGCACCGCAGGGGCTGCAAATAGTGCTTCATCTACTAAAAAAAGCTACTTTGGAGGCACAGGAAGCAATACTGCCTCTTCTTCAACAAGTTCGACATACGGAAGTTAAAATTGATTAATTTACAAAAAATAAAACCGCTTAAGAATGAAGTTTTAGAAGAACTTGGATTTAGTTGGCATACAGATAAAGACAACAGCTCTTATGTAAGCGATGCAATCGTGAAAATCACTCAAGATGAAGCGGAAGCTTACTACGAAGCTGTTAATGAGCTTTATGATATGTATGCCAAAGCAGCACAGCATGTTATAGACAATAACCTCTTTTTTGAACTAGGCATACCTTTTAATCTAATAGAGGCTATCAAAAAAAGCTGGGAGAATGATGTACATTGGCATATTTACGGCAGATTTGATCTAGCAGGCGGAGTTGATGGCAAACCGATTAAACTATTGGAGTTTAATGCGGATACGCCTACCTCACTTTTTGAAACAGCACTCCTGCAGTGGGCTATTCTTAAAGAAAACGGCATGGATGAAGAGAGTCAATTTAACAATGTTTATGAAGCAATCAAAGAGAACTTTAAACGCCTCATAACTCTTTTTGAAAGCACAGATGATTTTGAAAAATATTATGAGGGATGGAAAATACTTTTTTCTTCAACACAAGGCAATGCAGAAGAAGAAGCAACAACTAGACTTTTACAGCAGATGGCGACAGATGCCGGTTTTTGTACTCATTTTGAGTATCTTCAAAATGTAAAGTTCGACGAAAACGGTATATTTGACTCAAACGAAAATCAGTACGAATACTGGTTTAAACTCTACCCATGGGAAGATATAGCGGTAGATGAGAGTGAACTTGCTACAACACTGACAAATATTATAAATAATCAGCAAGCAATAGTTTTAAACCCTGCATATACACTTCTTTTTCAGTCAAAAGGAATGTTGAAAATTTTATATGATCTATTTCCTACTTCGCCGTATCTGCTAAAAACATCTTTTGAGCCTCTTAGCCAAGTAAAATATGTTGAGAAAACTGTCTTTGGCAGAGAGGGGGCAAATATAAAGATTGTCGAAAAAAACGGAACAGTTGCAGACTACAATGAAGGACCTTACGGAAATTATAAAAAAGTATATCAAGAGTATATAGAGCTAAATCAAGATGAAACAGGTGCAAAATATCAAGCAGGTGTATTTTTTGCCTATGAAGCGTGCGGGCTTAGTTTTAGAAAAGGCTCGGAAATTATGAATAATACGAGCAAATTTGTAGGACATATCATAGTATAGAACATACTATGATAGGATAATTATAGCTATAAGCATTTACTTGCGGTTAAATTTTTTCTATTCTCTTGCATAAATTTATCTCCGATTCCCTTAACTCTCGTCAACTCATTTACATTTTTAAAACATTTTTGTTTTCTATACTCAAGGATTGCCGCTGCCCTCTTCTCACCTATGCCGCTTAAGCCCATAAGCTCTTCTTTGGATGCTTTATTTATATCTATAGAACTAAAAAGCATTGCAACACTAAAAAATAAAAGAACTAAAAGCTTCATAGACAACCCCTTATTTATTTTTTTAATTTCTGCTTGAGTATAATTTTTCCTGCTTCAACACCGGGTTGATCATAAGCATTTATATACATAAATTTTGCACAAACCGAAGTTAGAAATTCATACTCATACATAAGGCTAGCAATGCTTCTCTCGCTTACCCCATCAATCGTCATAACATCGCACGGTATATCTTCTAAATTATTTATAGACTCAATAGTTGCATCCGCTTGTTTATTAATAAGGTAAGAGAATTCTATATCGTTTATATAATTTAACTCTTCTAGTCCTTTTAAGTCTATGTTTGGAATCTTTAGATTATTTTGAAAGTCGTTTACTTTTATAACCGTTACGGTTTTATCTCTTCTACCCTCAACAATAAGCTGTAAAAAGGAGTGCTGATCTATAGGTCCGATAATACCTATTGGAGTAAGCCCCTGTCTTGTAGCGTTAATATCTACTTTTCCTAAACTCTCGCCCCACAACTGTATATACCATTTGTTAAAGCCTTCGAGTCTTGAAGAGTAAGAAAACACTACATTTATATTGAAGCTGTTTTTATACTCCACAAAAAAGCGAGACTTTTTTAGTACTCTCTCATATGAATCACCCTTAGAGAAGAATGAGTCATAAACACTCTTTGCACCGCCCAAGAGCTCATCTATATCTATGCCGACTATTGCAAGAGGAACAAGTCCTACCGCACTAAAAACTGAAAATCTTCCGCCGACATTTTTAGGAATTTCAAAACTTTTTATATTATTTGCTACTGCATACTCATTTAATTTTGAGTCGCTCTCTGTTATAACAAGAGTGTTATCTTTGTCGCACTTAATCAAAGAGTTTATATATTTAAAAATAGCAACTGTCTCTATTGTAGTACCAGACTTTGAAATAACTATAAACAGAGTGTCACCCAGGTCTAAATTTTTAACTTTTGATTTTATATCTATAGGGTCTGTTGTTTCTAAAAAATAGAGTTTTTTTGTTAAATCTTTGGAGTGTTTTAAAAATTTATATATAGCATAAGTTCCAAGCGTACTGCCTCCTATGCCTATTACGACTATATTTTGTTGTTTTACTTGTGAAGCATACTTTTTATACTCTGAGGTATCCGCAAAAGCGAGATTATAGTAACCTATAAACTCTCTCTCTTTTACTATCTCGCCAAAAACATCATCATCGGATATAGTAGGATTAAAGTTATGCTGATACTTCATTTTTTATGCCTTGCTTTTATTATAAAAGTAGTTTGTAGCCTCTACAAACCCATCAACGCTTCCACAGTCAAATCTCTTGCCTTTAAATTTATACGCTATTACTTTACCCTGCTTTGCCTGAGCCAAAAGCGCATCCGTAATTTGAATCTCTCCGCCTTTTCCCGGCTTTGTCTCTCTTATGATATCGAAAATATCCGGTGTTAGTATATATCTTCCGATAATTGCCAAATTTGAAGGCGCATCTTTTGGTTCAGGTTTTTCTACCATATCAGTAACCCTAAATATACCCTCTTCTTCTTCCTTGCCTGCAATAACACCGTACTTGTTGCTATCCTCCGGCGGTATCTCTTCAACCGCTACGATGGAACACTGATATTTTTCATATAGTTTTACCATTTGAGCCAAAACAGACTCGCCTTTGTCATTATCACACAAGTCATCCGCTAAAATTACCGCAAACGGCTCATAGCCGATAATAGGCTCACCGCAAAGAATCGCATGTCCTAAGCCTTTCATCTCTATCTGTCTTGTATATGAAAAAGTGCATTTTGTAATAACGGCTCTAATCTCAGTTAAATAGTGCTCCTTTGATGTTCCTTTTATCTGATGTTCAAGCTCGTAAGAGATATCAAAGTGGTCTTCAACCGCTCGTTTTCCGCGACCAGTAACAATCGCCATATTGCCTACACCCGCACCAAGTGCTTCTTCTACTCCGTATTGTAAAAGCGGTTTTGTAAGAATCGGGAGCATCTCTTTTGGTATAGCTTTTGTAGCAGGAAGAAACCTTGTTCCATAACCTGCTGCCGGGAAAAGACATTTTTTGATTTTAGTAGTGTTTTGTGGCATCATAAACCTTTGTAAATATAATTTGAAATTCTATCAGAAAACAGAGTAAAAAAATCTAAATTTTCAATCTGTAAACTTTTGCATGAGGTGAAAGTATTACCTCTTCAAAAAGCCCTCTATCATACTCTTCTAAAACCATCAATTGAACATAAAGAGAGCTATAAGATGTTTCGTCCAATACCAAAAAAGCATTATAGTTAGACATATAAATAATTGAAATAGGAGCACTCTCGTTTATAGTATCTATCTTTTTTACTAGTTTCATATCTTTATCGTATGCAGTTTGCACAAACCGCTTTACAGGAACTACATTTTTCCCTATAGAGACGGTTGCATTTTGCATATCAAAAGAGATGTTATTGCCAAGGTTTACAATGTTTTTATCCTGTTTAAAATTATTGCTCATATAAAAAAGAGCATCTTTACCCATCTCTGCATTCATCAAATCTATATTTGAAAAAGTTGCTACGGTTGAGTAGATATTTGTCATCCTATATGGCAGATAAAAGTATATATCTCTTGTTTTTTGAGGAAGTTTTACATCTCCCTCAAGAGAGAGCAGAAAATCATTTGTATCTTTAAACCCGTAATCTTTTGTCATCTCTTCTATGTTTGAGAAGAGCGTGAGATTTTTATCCCTATTCTCTTCTGCAATCTTAAATGCTCTCTCGGTATATTCTACATCAAGCCTTGCAAGTTTTGCTGCTACATCTTGAGGGTTTGAGAGCATAAAGCTAACCGGAAAGTTTACTGCTCCGCTATGTTTTCCGCCATCTACAAGCGTTTTTACATCGCTATAGTAGCGGATAGGATACCCATAATCCCACCACGCAACTACATAATCTTCCCTGTCTGCAATATTTTTTAGCTTATCTAAAACGCTTACCTCATCCGCATTAAAAACAGTAGGAACCTTATACTCTTTTATATGCATTATATTTGGATATAAAATCATTAAGGTAAAAGCTAACATACTTAAATATTTTAGCTTTTTTGTAGGAAGAACCCTTGCAATTTCCGTTATCAAAAATGCAACTCCAAAAGCAAGTACGGGCACTGCATAGATAGTAAATCTAAGACCGCCGACATATGCTAAAAATCCAAGTCCTATAAGAGGAAGCCCAAGAAGCATAACTTTATATCTATAAACCAAATATATATACCCTGCAACCGCAGCTATAAATGTTATGATATGCCCACTTATCCTAGAGGCAAATGTCTCAAAAGATATATGCCCTGCTTCTCTGACTGTCTGTAAAACAGAGTAGAAATGAAGCCCCATACCATCTTGTACTGCTGTTACGCTGTCTCTTAGGACATACCCTTTTAGTTGACCCCATATAGGGTTAAACCCGCCTGAGGCAAAAAATAGAACTATGGAAGCGGCTAAAATATGATATATATATTTGTTAAATCTCTCTTGTTTAAATATGAAAAAAGATGCTATTACAAAAATAAATCGTACAAGGATATCTATGTCCATCATTGCAAATAGCATAATCGCTAAAAGTTTATAGTTGTAAAAGTTTTTTCTATCCCAAACAAGCGCATAAAGCAAAATAAGCCCAAAAAATGCAAACTCTAGCGAGTAGCTTTGAGGATACCACCATCTATAAACCAAGATATCAAGCGCTGTTATAAGTAAATACTTATCTTCATTTGTGCGTACTGCCCAAATAATAGACCAAAGAAGAAACATAGGCAATACTATGTTTAACATATCGGTATCATAGTAGCCTATCATAGTACGGTTATAGTAACTATGCCCGATACTTGCTAAAAGAGCGGCAATAAAACCCATCTCCAAATTGTTTAAATTTTTTGCAATTAAAATTATAGGGATGACAATAAGCGAACTCATCACGGCAGGCATAAAAAGAATAATGCTCTCAAAAGAAAAAGGTAAAATAGCTGCAAAAAAAGCCGTAAGCAAAGAAGCAGCGCTGCTCACAGGAGAGAGATCGTTTTTTTGAGAGGCTCCGCTTAGCATATCTCTAGCACCCTCAGCCCAGTAGTAACCGTCATTCGTATTTATCATAAGCTGGTTATTAAACATAAACGGTTCATAGCCGTTAAATTCATAATACCAAATCATCCTAAGAGCAATTGAAAATACAAATGCAATTGTTATATAAAGCAGTGTGAGTTTCGTCTCTTTTGTCAATGTTTTCAATCCATCTCCTTCACTAATCACTAATCACTTCATTATACAAACTATCTCTCTCAACAGGAGTAAAACCACTGTTTTGTATCAAAGATTTAAACTCTTTTAAATCTATACCGTTTGCACTCTTAGCGCCCGCTGCAGAATTTATAGACTCTTTTTCTATAGTTCCGTCTAAGTCGTTTGCGCCGAACTCTTGAGCAACCAAAGCAAGCCCTACCGTTGAAGTTACCCAATACGCCTTTAAATTTGGTACATTATCCAATACTATACGGCTAATTGCCATAGTTTTTAAAATTTCATTTGCTGTTATGGGGTCTTTGATGTTTAGGTAGTTGTTCTCTTTTTGGTAAACAAGCGGGATAAAGCAGTTAAAACCGCCTGTAATGTCTTGAAGCTCTCTTATACGCATCATATGGTCTATACGGTTTGCTCTACTTTCAACATGCCCAAATAGCATAGTCACATTGCTTTTTCTGCCTCTCTCATGCCATTTACGATGTATCTCCAGCCAGCCTTGCGACGATACTTTGCCCTTGCAGATATAGTCTCGTATCTCTTCATCAAAAATCTCGGCTCCTCCGCCTGGCATAGAGTCAACACCATACTCTATCATCATATCAAGAATTTCATCATAACTCTTACCGTAGTATCTTGCCAAAAAGTCTATCTCCGCAGCGGTAAGAGCTTTTATGTGAAGATGGGGGTATGCCTCTTTTATCTTTTTAAAGATATCCATATACCACTCTACACCCGTATTTGGATTGTGTGCAGAAACTATATGAACCTCTTTTATACCTCGCAAAGACGCCTCTTTTACAATTTCCATTATCTGTTCATGTGTCATTGTATATTGGTTGGGGTTTTTTCTTGTCGCACTGTAAGCGCAAAATTTGCAAACATCTGCACAAACATTTGTCGGGTTTATATGACGGTTGATATTATAGTAAGTTTTATTGCCGTGAAGTTTTTTTCTTAAACTATCGGCTAAAGCGCCGAGCTCAAAAATATCCATATCATAAAGGCTGAGCGCTTCATCAAAGCTAACTCTATGCCCTGCTAAAATTTTGTCCTTTAAACTCATCTCTCTTTTAATGCCTCAAATTTTGCCAACTCATCCAACTTTTCCCATGGATAGTCGCTTTGTCCTACTTGCCCGCGAGCTGCTACATCCGCATATAAAAAAGTATCTTTTGATGGATGGTCGAGATTGAATTTTCTTGTAATCCAGTTCGGAGTCAATGGGAAATTTTCTTGCACAAATTTAGATAAAATATTGTCATCTAGCCCGTCTATAACGGTTCTATATGTATCTACTGTAACAGAAACGGGCTTTGCAACACCAATAGCATACGATATTTGCACAACTGCTTTTTTAGCAAGCCCTGCAGCAACTATATGTTTTGCTATCCATCTAGCTGCATAAAGTCCGCTTCTATCAACTTTCGTATAGTCTTTTGAACTCTGCGCTCCGCCGCCGATAGGCGCATATCCGCCAAAGCTATCGACTATAAGCTTTCTTCCCGTTAACCCTGAATCATGCAAAGATGAGTGCGATACATATTTTCCAGTAGGGTTGATATGAATAACGCAATCATTTTTATTGTACAACTCACTCGGAAGCCCTGCGTCATCTATAAGAGAGCCTATAAGTTTTCGTACACTCTCAATGCTCATTGTATTGACGCACGGAGCAGATACTACAATAGTGTGGATTTTTTGAGGCTTACAGTTGTCAAAGTTCTCTTTTGTGCCATAATCCATTGTTACTTGAGTTTTTATATCGACGCCTAGCTTTGATGGGTTTGCTTTTGCATAGCCATACACTTTTTCCATCAAAACTCTTGCATATGTTATGGCACTCGGCATAAAGTTTTGTGTTTCGCAATCGGCATAACCGAACATAATCCCCTGATCGCCTGCGCCTATTTCACCGTCTTCTCTATCGACGCCTTGGTTGATATCCGGAGATTGTGCATTTAAGAGTACTTGAACTTCTATATCTTCAGGGTGCAGGCACTCCTCTTTAGTAAAATACGGATTTCCGTCATACCCTATATTTACAAGAGCATCATGCACTATTTTTTTATAATCCTCAGTGGTAACTCTTGTTCTAGATGTTACTTCTCCGCCTATTACAACATGCTTTCCTGCCACAAAAACTTCAGAAGCCACTCTTGATTTTGGGTCTCCTATAATAAGTTTATCAACTATGCTATCCGCAATAATATCTGCACATTTATCCGGATGGCCGGGGCTTACTACTTCACTTGTAAATAAATACATATACTTCCTCTATTATTATTAGATTTTTCATCTAGTTCGCAAAACACCTTTTTAAATGCCTGGTGCTCTCCACATTGAAGTCGTGATGTTATCATCTACTAGCTTCAATTGTGCTTCATATGCTCTTTGAAATTTTATTTTTATATCATCGTAAACTTTTTTATTTTCTAAGTTTGGCTCATAAACTCTATCCCAAACTACCAACTCTTTTGCTACACTTACCATATCTTTGTATATTCCAGCGCCCACGCCTGCTGCCATAGCAGCACCAAGGGCAGTTGCTTCGGTTACCTTTGGGATTTTAACCCTACACCCTGTCACATCAGCGACTATATGTGACCAAAGTTTGCCTTTGCTTGCACCGCCTGCAAAAACTATTTCTTCTATTTTTATACCTGAGAACTCTTTTATCTTATCAAGGTTTATGCCTGAGACTATCGCGGCATTTTCCTGCAGACTTCTAAACATTGAAGCGCGGTTGCAAACCTCTGGATTTATGCTAAGGTTTAAAAAACTCGGAGCCGCATGATACCATTTGCCATACTTCATAGAGTCTGAAAACATCGGTAAAATACCGTATGAGCCGACCGGAACGGATGCGGCTTTTTCTTCCATCAGTGCATAAACATCTACACCCTGCTCTTTAGCTTCAAGCTTCTCCATATCACAAAAAGCATCCCTAAACCATCTCATAACCAGACCGCTAAAAAATGTAATACCCTCCGCTTGAGATTGGTTTGGAATGACATGCGGATTTACTCTTATGTTCATATCAAGCGGAGGCGGCGTATTTTTGTCTATATTTACCACCTGCTGCCAAAAAGAACCACCAAGAATTGCCACCTGTCCAACCTCAACAACTCCAAGCCCTGCCGAACCTAACTGAACATCTCCTCCACCCATAACTACTTTTGTGTTTGTTGACAAGCCGCTCTCTTTTGAAGCCTTATTTGTAACGCCTCCCATAAGAGTTCCGACTTCTAAAACTGGCGGAAAAATATCATCCCTAAGTCCTGTTTTTTTAGCCATATCAGGCATCCACTCACGGTTTTTTAATGAAAAAATCCCCGTCGTTCCGCCGTTACTAGGATCGGTTGCAATAACTCCGCTGAGTTTTGCTAGTATCCAATCTCCAATCATAGAGATTTTCGCCACTCTCTCATAAAGTTCTGCTCTATTGTTCTTTAACCATAAAATTCTAGGAATTGCCCCAAGTGCGAAAGTCTGTCCCGACTCTTTGTAAAACTCCTCTTCTATTCCCTCAAAGTTCTCTTTTAAAAACCGCACCTCTTTGTCCGCCCTTGCATCAACATTCGCAACCGCCCAGAGTTCATTGCCCTCTTTGTCGTAAAGCACTATACCCTC
>JAUPKZ010000106.1 GCA_030837195.1 Campylobacterota bacterium | reverse complement strand
CTGAAACTTCGATGTTATGTAGTCGTTGAACTTAAAAAAGGTAAATTTAAGCCTGAATATTCGGGACAGGTTAATTTTTACTGTTCTGCCATAGATGGGACTTTAGCTCATAAAGAAGATAAACCGACGATTGGGCTTATCCTTTGTCAAGAAAAAAATGAGATAGTAGCTGAGTATTCACTGAGAAATATGTCGCAGCCTATCGGCATATCTGAGTATGAATTGACAGAGGTTTTACCAAAAGAGTTTGAATCAAGTCTGCCGACTATCCAAATGATAGAAAATGAGTTAAAACAGAGTTTAAATATAGCAGAGAAAACAGATGACTAAAACCATAACATTAGCGCACGGTAACGGCGGAGTTGAAAATAATGAACTTATATCAAAAGTATTTTACAAAGCGTTTAAAAACGACATCCTAGACAAAAGCGAAGATGCGGCGGTTATAGAGGGTGGAAGATTGGCATTTTCAACCGATAGCTTTACGGTCACTCCGCTCTTTTTCGCAGGTGCGGACATAGGCAAACTTGCCGTTTGTGGAACTTGTAATGACCTCTCTATGATGGGTGCGAAGCCGAAATATCTGACTTGCAGCGTGATAATCGAAGAGGGTTTTAGCGTAGAGGAGCTTGAGAACATAGTTTCATCTATGCAAAAAGAGCTTGAAATAAATGGTGCACAAATAGTGAGCGGAGATACGAAAGTGGTACCTAAAGGAAGTGTTGATAAGATATTTATAAACACGACGGGCATTGGCGAGATTTTGCAAAGCGGTATAAGCTCAAATGGCATAACAGAGGATGATATCATACTTCTTAGCCGTGATATCGGGTGTCATGGGGCAACTATTTTTGCATCACGCGAGGGGATTGAGTTAAGCAGCTCTCTTATGAGCGACTGCACCTCTCTTTATCCAACCGTAAAGAGTTTGATAGATGAGGGCATAAAGATAACGGCTATGAGAGATGCAACGCGCGGCGGAGTTAGTGCGGTTTTAAACGAGTGGGCTAGACAGTCGGATATCTGCATAGAAGTAGATGAGACTAAGATATCTATAAGTGATGAGGTAACGGGGCTTTGCGAGATTTTAGGGTTTGATGCTATGTCTCTGGCAAATGAGGGAACTTTTTTGCTTGCGGTTAAGAAAGAAGAAGCCCAGAGGGCAGAGCAGATTTTGAAAACATTTAATAAAAATGCTTCCATCATCGGCAAAGTGACAAACCTGCATCCAAAAAAAGTCATTATAAATTCGGCGTGGCAGACGCAGAGATTTTTAGATATGCCAAGCGGTGAACTGCTTCCAAGGATTTGCTAAATGCATGAGTATAGCATTGTACAATCGCTCATTGAGAGTTGCGAGGAGCATGCAAGAAAAAACTCTGCAAAAAAAGTAACAAAAGTAGTAGTGAAGATAGGAGTTTTAAGCGGAGTTGAGCCTCATCTTCTGAGTGAAGCTTACGAGATGTTTAGGCTCGGTACAGTGTGTAATGATGCGGAGTTGGTTATAAACCTTCAAAAAGTAAAAGTGCACTGTAACAGCTGTTTGGCAGAGTCGGAGCTTGAAAAAAATGAGTTTGTATGTCCGTTATGCGGCAGTTTCAACTTAAAGGTTCTTGACGGCGAAGAGATGTATCTTATGAGTTTGGAGCTGGAGTAGATGAGTTATAAGATAATCATAAAAGGTATAGTGCAGGGTGTTGGATTTCGCCCTTTTATATACAATCAAGCAACTTTAGCTTTTTTGGTCGGGTATGTGACAAACAATGAGTACGGTGTTGAAATAGTTTTAGATGCTTGTAGAGAAGATGTAGATGAGTTCGTAAAACTTATACTTAAAAATGCCCCTAGCGTTAGCAAGATAGATTCGCTTGAAGTAGTTGAGATGTATGATGAGAAAACTTATACGGATTTTACTATCAAAGAGTCAAAAGCCCTAAATGCACTATCCGCACATATACCCTCAGATATAGCAGTGTGTAAAAGATGTCAAGCCCAAATGCAAGATAGTACAAATGCGAGGTACGGCTATGCTTTTATATCTTGTACAAATTGCGGTCCTAGATACAGCATCATAAAACATCTGCCTTACGATAGACAAAATACCTCTATGGGCAAATTTAAGATGTGTAAGAGTTGCGAGTCTGAATATAAAAACCCAAATGATGTGAGATTTCACGCTCAGACTATCGGTTGTTACGATTGCGGACCGACTTTGAAGCTCTTAGACAAAGATGCGATGGCAGTTGAGACAAAAGATATGATAGAGGAGGTCGTGAAGTATATAAATGACGGCAAGATATTGGCTATAAAAGGCATAGGCGGCTATCATCTGGTATGCGATGCGACAAATGATACTGCCCTTAGTAGTTTAAGAGAGAGAAAAAAACGCCCCTCAAAACCGTTTGCGGTGATGGTAAAAGATATAGAGGCGGCAAAAGCTATAGCCCTCATCGATGAAGATGAAGAGCAGCTGCTTTGTTCAAATCAAACACCCATCGTACTTTTAAAAAAGAGTTCTTCCTATACTCTAAGCTATGAGGTATCTAAAAATGTATCTCAAGTCGGGCTTTTTTTGGCATATACTCCGCTTCATCATCTCTTGCTTAAAAAACTAAACAAACCCATAGTCGCAACCAGTGCAAATATATCGGGCGGCATCATTTGCAGTAGTTATGATGAGATAATGAAACTAAACTATATTTGGGATTATTGTTTGGATAATGATAGAGATATCATAAACAGATGTGACGACTCTGTTGCATTTGTCGAAAATAAAAAAACATTTATGCTAAGGTCTGCTAGAAGTTATAGCCCTATGTACTTGAGCCTTCCAAAAAAAGCGTCAAAAAAGATACTCTCTTTGGGCGCAAACCAAAAAAGCACGGTTTCTATAGCTATAGAGAACGGGGCTATTGTGTCGCATTATATCGGTGATTTAGACGATATTTATAGCGTAAAACATTATAAAGAGTCTATAGAAGCACTTTTAGATATGTATGATTTTACACCAGAAGTTATAGTATATGACAAACATCCGTTTTACGAATCGACAAAGTACGCAAAAGAGCTAAAAGCAAAAAATGACTCTTTGGAACTTTATGAAGTTCAGCATCACTACGCTCATATACTATCAACTATGGGAGCAAATAAGATTTATTCAAAAGTTTTGGGTGTTAGTTTTGACGGGACGGGTTATGGGGATGATGGCAACTTGTGGGGCGGAGAGTTTTTGGTATGTGACTTGGAGGGGTATGAAAGAGTAGGGCAGTTTAAATACTTTAAACTTCTTGGCGGCGAGAAGGCGATAAAAGAGCCTAGGCGAGTTGCTCTTAGCTTTTTGTTTGAACTTTACGGCAAAGATGCGCTAAATATAAAAAATGCAACTACGGCTTCTTTTAGTGAGTATGAACTAAAGACGCTATTTAGAGTATGGCAAAACTCTCTAAATGCTCCGCTTAGCAGTTCGTGCGGGAGGCTATTTGATGCCGTTGCTTCCATAACGGGAATTGTGCAGATATGCTCTTATGAGGGAGAGAGCGGACTTTTGCTTGAGAGTCTATATGATGAAGATATAGAAGGTTTTTACGGATTTGAAGTTGTAGAAAATGAGATAGACTTTAGCATGGTTTTTGAAGAGATACTAAACGAAAAAGAGCAAAGAATCGCTGTTTCTAAGTTTTTTAATACGATAGTCGAGATAATTATCTTTTTTTATAAAAGATATAGCCTGCCATTAGTGCTTGGAGGCGGTGTTTTTCAAAATAGAATTTTGTTAAGGCTGCTTATGAAAAGAGCCCATAACATCATCGTGCCGAATAATTTTTTAAGTAATGATGCTTCCATCTCTTACGGACAGTTGATAGGAGTCAAATAGTAAAAATGGAGCTTTTGGGCTCCATTAAAACATATTTATGATGCCGTAGTCAAGCATCTCTTCATACTGCTCTTTAGTTAGCACCGCCTTT
>JAUPKZ010000105.1 GCA_030837195.1 Campylobacterota bacterium | reverse complement strand
AAAGAACTTAAAATGCCAAATAAATTTAGAAAGTCTTACTATTATGATGATTTGAATATTAGAGATATGATTTTTGAGGGCTATACTGTACCTTATTTAATTGATAATGATTTTATAGTAATTTTAGATATCTTCAAGTGGAAAGATAGATAAAAATAACTGTACCGTTTTTGTACCTATTTTTTTCAATAATTTTTCAATATATAAGTTGAAGTTTGTTTATAGAAACGCTATTTTCCAAGTTATAGTTGCAATAACATTGTAAAAATTTAAGTTCGACTTAACAATATATTAACCTCATAAAAGGTAAAATCCTCTCTTATTTTAATTATCATGGAAATTCAATGAGAATATTTTTGGCATTTTTGCTAGCTTTAATGGCGACAACCTCCTTTGCTTATACAGTCAAATCAATAAAATTTAACGGTTTGGTTAACTTATCTGAGCCGGTGGCACTCAGAATGCTCGGTTTTGAAGCTGGGGATGATGTTAGTGATGAGACGATTGATAAATCAATTAAGAAATATTTTGAGCAGGGATATTTTGAGGATGTCTGGGTTGAGATTAAAGATGGCGAACTTGTTTATTATTTTAAAGAAAAACCGCATATCTCAAACATAGAGCTAAAAGGGTGGAAAGAGAATGACAGTGAAGCAAAAGAGAGCATTGTTCAGATAAAAGTAGGCTCTTTATATGACGAGAAAAAATTAGAAGCTGCAAAAAAAAGAATTATTGATGCCATCAACCAAGAAGGTAAAATAGACAGTGTTGTAGAGATAGAAAAAGAGCAGTTAGAAAACGGAAGTATAAAAGTAACTTTCATTGTAAACGAGGGTGAAGAGATAGTTATAGAAAAACTAAAATATAGTGGCGTAAAAGGGCTTGAGAGCGACTCTTTTGATGATGTTATAGCAAATAAAGAGAGAGAGTTTATGGGTTGGTTGTGGGGGCGCAACAACGGAAAAATGAGTGTCGGCGACCTTGAGTATGACAATCTTAGAATCCGTGATATTTATATGCAGCACGGTTATTTGGACATAGATGTAAAAGAACCTTTCGTAAAGGTAAATTTTGACAATTACAAAGCAGATATGAGCTACCAAATCCAAGAGGGTGAAGTTTACAGCGTGAGCGCAATCACGATTGAACAAGAAAAGCATGTTATTGACGATGCGCTCGTAAAAGAGCAGATAAAACTTGAAGTCGGCAAACCTTTTAATGTCCAAACTTTCAGAGAAGATTCTCAGAGAATAAAAACGCTTATAGCAGATCTTAGTTACGCATTTGTTCAAGTTGTACCGGATCTTAAAAAAGATAAAGAAAAACGGTTGGTAGAAGTAGTTATTAAAATCATTCCGGGAGATAAGGTAAAAATTAGAGATGTTATTATCTCCGGAAATAACAGAACGCTTGATAGAATTATAAGAAGAGAGTTATACTTAGGACCGGGAGATATGTATTCGCTTACAGATTTAACGGATTCAAGAAATGCTTTAGGGCGACTTGGTTTTTTTGATGGAAACACAATTGAAGAAAAAAGAGTCAACAATCAAACTATGGATTTGATTGTTAAAGTGAAAGAGGCACCTACCGGAAATATTCAATTGGGCGGTGGATACGGAAGCTACGGTGGACTTTTAGTAAGTGTTGCGGTTGATGATAGAAATATTTGGGGTTCGGGCATAGATGTAGGAGTAAAAGCGGAGCGTTCCGAACTCTCTTCAAACTACTCATTTAGTATTTCAAATCCAAGATTAAACGATAGTGACTTTAGCGGTAACTTTTCTGTATATACTTCAGATTTTGAATATGAGGATTATACGGTTAAATCTGATGGTTTAAATATGGGTTTAGGGCATAGATTTACTCGTTTTATAAGCGGACATTTGGGATATACTTTTTCACAAAACAGTTATGAGATAGATGAAGATGCCAACTTGACAAATATAAATGAGTATCTCTTTGAAGATTATACAAAAAGTTCTGTTACTATAAGTGCAAAATATGATGATACGGATGACTTTTACTTGCCTAGAAAGGGTATCATTTTATCGCAAAGTATTGAAAATGCAGGTGTCGGCGGTGAGGCAAAATTTATAAAGAGCAGAACGACATTCGGCGCATATAAAGGATTGGAAGAGTATGTAGGTTTTGACCTAATATCAAGATATAAAGCAAGAGTTAATTATGTCAAGGATACAGGATTTTTACCGATTGCAGAAAAGTTTTATATGGGTGGTATAGGGAGCGTAAGAGGTTATGAATCATACTCGCTCTCTCCGACGACACAAGTAGATCCTGATGCAACGGACGGTATTAGACGATACGGTGGAGAGTATAGTGCTACAAATAGCTTTGAACTTAGTTTCCCGCTTGTTCCAAAAGCAAAAATGCGTTTGGTAACATACTTGGATTGGGGTTACATAGGAACTACTGAAGAGAGTGTCGGGGATTATAAGGTTGAAAATCTATCAAGAGGCGGTTTTGGAGCAGGGCTTGAATGGTTTTCTCCGGTTGGACCTATACAGTTGATGTTTTCAAAACCTTTAGCGGAAGAAGAGGGTGATAAGACGGCAGTGTTTGAGTTTACTATGGGGCAGAAATTCTAAATCTTAGGATTTAGAATTAATCGTTTACAAAAACAATATTTAAGTTTTCAAAACTATTTAATTTTTCTACGGCTTCTTTTGTTAAGTAAAGAGCTCTTTTTGATTCTACAACCAACTCATTTTTTACAAGCCTTAAAGAAAAATCTATGTTTCTTGGTCTGTGAGTAAGCAGAGCAATACTAAGCGATATAATGTAACTAAGAGCATTTAACATTTTTGCATTGGGTAAAAGCAATTTAAATAGTTCGTAATGCTCGCTTGTCGGAAGTTTTTTATTTGCAAATTTGCAAAGGGTTGAAACTAGTACTATTTGCTTGTGGTCAAATCCAAATTCAAGTGAATCTTCTATGATAGAGTAGCTATGCTTTTGCTCGGAATAGAAGTGTATATTGCTACCGCAACTGCATAGCTTTGCCGCAATTGAGAGTTCATATCTATATTTTTCATCTATTTTTAATTTATTGTGAAGTAAGTCAAAGAGCTCTTTTGCCACTTTATTTATTTGGTTTGCATAAGTTTTATTTTCTATATGTTTGTCTAAAATGTATCTTATGGATGTATTGAAGTTTCTTGGAAATCTATCTTTTGAATTTCTAAGCAAGTCGGCAAGATATACACCTTCTCTAACGCCTACCCCGCTTGTTATCAAATTTCTTATTTTAAATTTTTTAAGCACCCTTGATAGTATGAGTGCACCGGGCTTGATGACATCAAAACGAGAATTTTTGATGCCTAGTTTTCTTAAATCATCTTCATTTGCATTTAAAATATTGTTTATAAGCATAGAAAAATCATTGTAATTTGGCTCATAAGCGTGTAGCTTGTCAAGCGGATGAGATGTGCTATGCAGCAGAGCATTTGATAGCGCTCTAAAAGTTCCACCTATGCCTATAATAGCCGATGGATTATCTAGTGATAGTTTTTCAAGTTGTGTGTCGATATATTTGTTTGCACCTTTTATATCATTGTTGTCGAAAAATAGCTCTTTTAGCCTTACCGTTCCTAAATCCAATGATATGTTTGCCGTTATGTTTTGTTTGTTAATAACGGCGAATTCGGTTGAGCCGCCACCTATATCTATGCTAAGAGCACTATTTTGTTCAGGCAATAGGTTCGCACAGGCAATCGCTCCAAGATAAGCTTCTCTCTCTCCGTTTATGACTTTTATATTGATGCCGAGTTCTTTTTTTACTCTATTTATAAAGGCGGATTTATTTGGAGCATCCCTTAGTGCAGAAGTTGCAACGCAAAGTATTTTTCTTGCTTGAAAAGAGTTTATGATAGATAAGAAGTCACAAAGAGCATCATAGGCTCTTTGCATAGGAATCTCTTGTATGTTTCCGTTATTTTTGTAAGCG
>JAUPKZ010000104.1 GCA_030837195.1 Campylobacterota bacterium | reverse complement strand
ACTTTGTAGATAAGCTGCTGATGCTCTTCGCCTTTTGTTTCAAGGTGAACCGTGACATTTGCATCGCCGTAATCAAGTGAAATAGAAGTTCTGTCATATGCAATATGAACTATATTTGCATTTAATTGTTGCAACAATTCCGTAAAACGCATTAATGACCCCGGTTTGTCTATCAGAGTTACCGTAAACTTCATCTTTCTGCCCGACTTTAGCAACCCTTTTTCAATAATAACCGACAAAAGCGTAACATCTACATTACCTCCGCTTAAAACCACCGCTACTTTTTTACCTTTTAAATGTTCTAATTTATGATGCAAAAGTGCGGCAACTCCGACTGCTCCGGCACCCTCTACAACAAGCTTTTGTCTCTCTAGCAAAAATAAAATAGCACTTGCTATCTCTTCATCATCGACACTTATAAATCTATCTACATTTTGAAGTATATAGTTTAAAGTGATTGGGGATGTATCTCGCACCGCAATACCGTCTGCTATTGTTTTAACGCTTAAGCTGTCAATTGGGCGACCGCTCTCAAATGACTCTTTCAATGCAGGTGCGCCTTTAGCACTTACCCCGATAACCTCAATGGTCGGTTTTACACTCTTAATAGCCATTGCCATTCCCGATATGAGTCCACCGCCGCCAACGGGAATAAGAATAGCATCAAAATCACTGCAACCATCTAGTATATCAAGGGCTAGAGTGCCTTGTCCTGCCATTACCTCTTCATCTTCAAAGGGATGCACAAAAGTTAAAGAGTGCTCTTTTGCATACTCCGTAGCGTAAGCATATGCTTCATCATAGTTAGCACCTGCTAAAATTACCTCCGCCCCATAATGCTTAACGCCGTTTATTTTAGTCAATGGCGTAGTTTCAGGCATTACGATAACAGCTTTTATACCGAATTTTAAAGCAGAAAGCGCAACTCCTTGAGCATGATTTCCGGCACTAGCGGCAACTACACCGCATTTTCTTTGCTTATCATCAAGCTTTGCTATCTTGTTGTAAGCACCTCTGATTTTAAAAGCACCCGTTACTTGAAGGTTCTCTTTTTTAAGATAGATTTCACATCCTGCCATATGGCTAAGATTTGGCGCGTAAGAGAGCGGAGTGTGTACAACAACATCCTTAATGCGCTCTCTTGCCTCATATATTTTATTTATATCTAACAAGTTTACCTCTTTTATAGAGAGCGATGCTCTACCATACTGCACATATTTTGGACAACCACCATTCCAGCATCTCTTGCTTTTGCGGCAGCTTCATTGTTTACTATCTCTTTTTGTGCCCAAAAAACTTTTACATCGCCTCTTTTTATGCAAGCATCGGCAACCATATTTAGCGCGTCCGGCTTTCTAAAAATATCCACCATATCTACCTCAAATGGAATTTCGGCCAGAGAACGATAAACTTTTTCTCCAAGAATAGTATCTTCTTTTGGATAGATAGGTACTATCTTAAAGCCGCTTTCTTGCAAGTATTTTGCTACTCTGTAACTTGCTTTTGTCTCATCCGGTGAGAGTCCTACTACTGCTATTGTTTTTACAATATTAAAAATTTCTTTGATTTGTTCTTTATTTGAGTTAATTGTAGGAAATTCACATTCCATTCATTGAGCTTTTTTACCGATTTTTCAACCGAAATGATTCTTCCGCTGCTGCCTATTTTTTTGGAACGGTTTTTATATGCAAGCAAGACGCAAATAGGCTTTATTGAAGGAGTCGCAGAACTTAGCGTGGCTCTTTTAATTGCTCTTAGCGGGTTTTACTCGGATAGAATCGGGAAGAGAAAATGGATAGTAGTTTTTGGTTACGGTGTCTCAAACCTTATAAAGCCGCTCTCTTTTTTTGCACAAAGCGCCACTACGGTAATGGCTATCCGTGTCGGCGACCGCCTCGCAAAAGGCATAAGAGTTGCTCCCCGTGATGCACTTATCAGCGCTTCGCTTACAAACGGTTCAAGCGGATTTGTTTTTGGTTTTCATAAGATGATGGACGGCGCAGGAGCACTTTTTGGCTCTATAAGTGCCTTTGCTCTTCTTTGGTGGCTTGGAGATAGTGAAGAGACATTTAGAACAATCTTTGCGCTTAGCATCATTCCCGGTCTTATCTCTATGATGATACTTGTTTTTTTTATTACGGATATGCCATTTACGCCTTCTCCGATGAAAAAATTTCGCCCTAGTGCGCTTCCAAAAGAGTTTTACTCTCTTGTTGCATTTCAAACACTCTTTAGCTTATTTGCAATGAACTACTCTTTTATGATTTTAAAAGCTTCAGATATTGGGATGGCTCTTGCGGTTGTTCCACTTGCTTATGCTCTTTATAATCTTACTCAAGCACTTTTTGCCATTCCTATAGGAAACTTTGCAGATAGATTTGGAAAAGCAACTCTGCTCTCATTTGTTTATCTGGCTTTTGGCTTAGCTGCATTAACCGTGGCGACTCAAACGATTGCAGGAATTTGGATAGGCTTTGGAATCTATGGCTTTTTTGCAGGAGGTTTTAACTCTTTAGCAAAAGCAATCATCTCCGATGTTGCACCATTGGAATTAAAAGCCACCGCCTATGGAGTCTATTATACTTCCGTAGGTTTAGCAACCCTTGTCTCGCTTGCATTTGCCGGCTGGCTATGGGATAATTACGGAAGTAATCTGCCGTTTATGTTAGCTTCTGCGGCATCATTGATTTTAGCCGTAGCGCTTTATTTGAAAAGAAAATCACTAATGTGTTCCAAATAACCTCTCTTGACCTATACGATAGAGTGCAAAATCGTACTTTAGAGGGTCTTTTTCGTCAAACTCTTTGAGTTTTTTTGTAAGCTCAATGGCTGCTTCTAAATCATAACTTTTTCTGCTAAGCAGTCCAAGCTTACGGGAAACATTAAAAGTGTGTGTATCAAGAGGAATTATCAAATCAGCTCTATCTATACCGCTCCAAAGCCCCATATCTATATTGTCACACCTAACCATCCATCTAAGATACATCATCCACCGCTTCAATGCCCCCGCTCCCTTTGTTTTTAGGGTTACCTGAGAAATTAAAAAGTTGTATCCCATAGACGAGTGCGGGTAAACATCCTGCAGAGTTTTTATAAGAGAGTTTATACCCTCTATCGTACTTCTGTTTTTAAGATAGCCGCTTTTAAAAACCTCTTCTAAAGTACTTTTTTCGTTTAAGCGTTTTAACGCTATAAACAGAGCAACCACATCTTCACTTGTTTGAAAGCGGTAGTAGTGATTTTTAAGAACCTTTTTTATCTCATCATCACTTTTTTGCAAAAGTGAAAAGTCGAGTGAATTTAAAAATTTCACTATCTGCTTCACATTTCCGTATGCAAAAAGCGCGCATATAAGCGAAACTACGGGGTCATAGTAACGATGCGCAACCATAATAGGGTCAAGTCTCTCTTCGCAAACTTCGCCCTCACAATTGCGCTTTTCTACTTCCGCATCAAGTAGTTTTTTTATATTTTGCAAACTCCGCCCTTCATATTTAATTTTATACTTGATGAGTAAATTCAGGTACTATCTCTTTTAGTTTTACCAATTTATCTTTACTCTTTACGAGTTCAACAATATCTTGATTTAACTTTGTTATGTCGTACTCAGTTTTTTTTGCTACGGTTATAGACTCATACTGGGTTTTTGTTTCACTCTCGTCTATTAGTAGCTCCTCATAAAGTTTTTCGCCGGGGCGAAGCCCTATATATTTAATTTCTATACCTTCTCTACCGCTAAGCTCTATCATTTTTTTTGCCAAATCTACTATTTTTACAGGCTCGCCCATATCAAGTATAAATATCTCTCCACCCATTCCTATGCTTGCGGCTTGAAGAACAAGCTCACAAGCTTCTTGTATGAGCATAAAATATCTTGTAATATCAGGATGTGTTACCGTTATAGGACCGCCGGCTTCTATTTGAGATTTGAACTTTGGTATTACACTTCCGCTGCTTCCAAGCACATTGCCAAATCTAACGGCAACTATATCTGTGCCGTTGCCATTGGAATTCTGAGCATAAAGCTCACAGATTCGTTTTGTCGTTCCCATGACATTTGTAGGTCTTACGGCTTTATCGGTAGATATCATAACAACTTTTTTAACACCGTATTTTATGGATATATCTATAACATTTTTACTGCCTATGACATTGTTTAAAACTGCTTCATCTATGTTTGCTTCCACTAAAGGAACATGTTTATATGCTGCTGCATGTATAACAATATCAGGCTTATGCTTTTTAAATGTTTCATCCAAAAACTCTCTGTTTACTACATTTTGCATTACAAGCGAAGTTTCAATTTTTTCTATTTCAGATGCTATAGCGTAAAGATTATATTCGCTATGGTCTAAAAGCACTAATTTTTTTGCTCCAAATCTCTCACACTGCCTGCAAATCTCGCTTCCTATGCTTCCGCCTGCACCGGTTACCAAAACGATTTTATCTTTTATAAAAGATGATATTTTTTCCTTATCCAAATCTTGCGGATTTCGTGCAAGAAGATCTTCAATAGAAATATTTTTTAGTTGCGTAAAAAAATCTTTTCCGTCTAAAATATTTTCCGTTGATGGCAAAATCTTAATTACTTTAAAATATTTTGCAAAATTATCATATATCTCTTTTACTTTTTCGACAGAAGCCAAAGGCATAGCAATAACAAGCAAATCAAACTTCTCATTTTGGGCTAGTTCTTTTAGCTTTTCACAAGATATGACTTTTATGGAGTCTATAGAGCGATTTTGAACCACTTTATCATCATCTACAAAATATTTTACCCTATATTCCGTATTTTCAAACTCTGCATCTAGCTTTACTCCGTCCCTTCCTGCTCCATATATTACAACAGATTTTGTTTTAATAGTTTTACTTTTGTTTATGAGATAAAAGTAAAAATACATAGCAAAATTTATTACAAAAAGATACAAAAAAAGCTCTGAAATCAAAAATGCAATCCTTACATTACCGTAGAAAAAAGGCATATATACTATAAAAGCAGCTATATAAACTATACTTTTAATAAGAAATGTTTTTTGAGATGCTTTCGACCACGAAAGTGAATAGTCATTAAAAATAACAAAAGATGAAATAATTCGAACAAAGACTACGCTTACAACTAGACTCAAATCAAATTTTGCATGAAATATAAAAAAAGTCCACCAAAATGTTACAAAACTAAGCCCTATAATTACTAAAAAATTTAGTATTCTTTTATCTACTCTCATTTGTTTTCCATATTTTGCCTAATAACATCACAAATCATTTTGACATCATCTTTGCTCATTGTCGTACTGCTTGCCAGACAAAGCCCTTTGTCAAACAGCTCTTCGCTTGTGCCATCCACTAAACTTTTTGCATCTCTAAAAAGAGGCTGCATGTGCATCGGCTTCCAAAGCGGTCTGCTCTCGACATTTACCTCTTCCAATGCCTTCATCACTTTGTTAAAGTCACTTTTTTCAAATATCAAAGCAGTTAGCCACCTGTTGCCTCTTGCTTTATCAAGTTCCGGCATAAAAGCTATCTCTTGTACATCACCTAAAAACTCTCTGTACCACTCGAAAATCTCTCTTTTTTTTATAACTCTCTCTTCTATCACTTCCATCTGTCCGACACCGATAGC
>JAUPKZ010000048.1 GCA_030837195.1 Campylobacterota bacterium | reverse complement strand
TTTTCAATGATCTCAAACCCTACAAAACCTAAACCTTAGGTCTTTCCTGTTTGTGGATG
This sequence comes from Campylobacterota bacterium, assembly GCA_030837195.1. GTDB lineage: Bacteria > Campylobacterota > Campylobacteria > Campylobacterales > Sulfurimonadaceae > Sulfurimonas. Next base: position 12,846 of record JAUPKZ010000048.1, on the reverse strand, counting down.
GGAATTATAGAGAAATGTCTCTTAACCGGCGCTTAAAATACAAGTGAATTGAAATTTAATTTTCTACTATCCAGCCGCCGCCTATAAGTTTGTCTTCATCATAAAAAACAGCTGCCTGCCCGATTGCCACTCCAAAAACACTCTCTTTTAGAGTAACATATGCCTTATCATCTTTTATAATTACATGGCAAGGCACAGCTTTTGTTCTATATCTTAGTTTTACGGTTGTATCAAACTCTTTTTGTGAAAGAAAAAGATTTAATTCATTTAAAACTACGCTTGTACAAGCAAGATCCTCTTTTTTCCCGACAATAATCTGATTTTTTTTAGCATCTATACTTACGACATAGTGCGGATCATGTGCGCCTCTTACGGAGAAACCTCTTCTCTTACCGATAGTGTAGTGCATATAACCCTTATGTTCCCCCACGACATTGCCCTCTAAATCTAAAACTTTTCCGGCATTATCTACCTCTACAAAATCTTTTAATAGATCCGTATATGTTGTTTCGACAAAACAAATTTCAGATGACTCTTTTTGAGTAGCAAACGATTCAAGCTCTTTTATAGAGGCAGCAAGCTCTTTAATTTCACTTTTTTTCTTTTCTCCAAGAGGAAAAAGAAGTCTTGGTAAAATATCTTTTTGAACATAAAATAAAAAATAACTCTGATCTTTAGTATCATCTTCTGCTTGGTAAAAAAAAGCTCCATCCGTTTTAATATAGTGTCCGGTTGCTACAAAGCCGGCACCTATTTTATCCGCAAACTTGACCATTTCACCAAATTTTAAACTTCTATTACATAGTGCGCAAGGATTTGGAGTCTTACCTTCTGCATATGTATTTATAAAAGGTTGAAAAACTTTTTGATCAAATATCTCTTGTAAATCAAGAACATGCAATTTTACACCGATGAAATCAGCTGCCCTTTGTGCTCTGGCAATATTTGTTTCATGATAAAGCGGTTTATAGTGAAGCTTCATATAAAGGCCTTCCACCTCATAACCCTCATTTTTTAACAAAAGTGCAGTAACGGTAGAATCAACTCCTCCGCTCATGCCTACTAAAACTTTTTTATTTTTCATTATTTTTTCATTTTACTATTTTCAATATTTTTCAACAAAGAAAAATCAAGCAGTGTTTGTGCATATTTTGTACTTTCCAAACCACTCTCTTTTAGCATTGCTATCTGCTCTAAAACCGATTTTTCAATCTCGGAAACTATCTCATTTAAATCATCCGTAAGCCTAATTATTTTAAAATCATCATGCGTAATCATACCGCTTGTAAGCAATTTTGTTTCTATAAACTCTAACAACGGTTTATAGTACTCCACTCCATAAACAAATAGTTTTACACCTGATACTTTTTTTGTTTGAATTAGCGTTAACGCCTCAAAAAGCTCATCTAAAGTTCCATATCCTCCCGGAAAGATAACATAAGCAACGGAATATTTAACAAGCATAACTTTTCTTGAAAAAAAGTAGTCAAAGCTAAGTTCTGTAGTAGTATATTCATTTGATACTTGTTCTGAGGGAAGATCTATATTAAGACCTATTGATTCTACATTTTGATGTTTAAATGCTCCCCTGTTAGCAGCTTCCATAATACCAGGCCCACCGCCTGTCATTATATTAAAACCTCTTTTTGCCAGCATTGATGATAGTTTTTTTGTTTTTTTATAGTAAAAATCATTACTATCTACTTTTGCACTGCCAAAAATTGTAACAGTCGGACCAAGTTCGCCTAGTTCATCAAATCCTTTTACAAAATCAGCAACTATTTTAAATACACTCCAGACATCTCCGGACTTAATCTCTTTAATATACTTTTTTGCTAATTCATTTTTATTTTTTCGCATACATTTTACTTTAAATTTATATTTTCAACTTGCTAAGTCTCTCTCTTTTTGTACCGATTGTAGTTATTTGCACACCGAAGTTTCCATCAACTATAACAACTTCCCCTTCTGCTATGACATGATCATCTACTAAAATTTCAAGTGGGTCGTTTGCTAATTGATTTAACTCTACAACTGAACCTATATCCATATTTAAAACATCTTTTAAAAGCATTTTTTTCTTTCCGATTCTCACTTTGACAGGAAGTCTAACATCTAAAATAAGCTCTATATTGCCCATCTCTTCATTACTTAATGCGATTTTTGCACTAGAAGTGTCCATACTAAAACTCTCTTCCTTTTTTTCCTCTTTTTGAGGTTTTTTAAATATGCTATTTTCTAATCCTTGATCCATTATCAACATAAAAAGAAACTTCTTGTCTGCTATACTTAAATTATATACAAACATCTTGCTATAGTTTTCTAGCGAAACCTCTTTATTTTCTCCGATATATTCAATATCTTTAATAGAAAAAGAGAGTGCAGGCAAATCTTTTTGTGCAGCTAAATTATTACCGATAGCTCCAAATATATTTGAAGAGACCTCTTTTGCAGCATCTAAATCATCATCTAAAACATCTTCTCGATTGCTCTCTTCCTCTCCCATCATCATATCAGACAAATATGTTACCAAATTTGGAGTTAGCCCTAGCATTGCCGATGCTTGCGCAGCACCTTTTACTTCTATATTTACTAAAACAATCGGAGGAATAATATTTGAAATTATGCTTAACTCTTGTTCCTCTTTTAGATCAAGAGTCGGAGTCTGTCCTATTAATGCTTCAATTGTTCCTACTGTTTCATTCTCAAACAATCTAATAAAAGCGCTCATCTATATTCATCCTCATCTTCCATTTTATTTTCGTCTTCAAAAATAATCTCTTTAACACCGGAAATTTTCTCTCTTCGAATTGTCTCAAAATTTTCCAGAGCTCTTTTTACTGCATCTTTTTCAGTATCTATTATTTCTGTAATTTGTATTGATTTTCTAAATCTTTTCAGCCCTATTTTACCGCGAAATCTATCTTTGCCGTCAATACAAAGAGTAACTATATCATCAGCAGGGTTTGTGAGTCTTATAACATCTCCCTTTTGGAGCTCTAACACATCACGAAGTGTTAATTCTGCATTTCCGAGTATTGCATCAATACCGACTTTAGCTCCGCCTAATAGAACATGTAGTTCAGTGTTTCTACTTTTTTTGGTGCTTGTTTCATTAAGCATTAAATCTCTGCTTGCTAGCTTTGGTAAAACAGGCTCTAGTGCAATAACAGGGTAGCAAATATTCATCATTCCGGAGCTTTGTCCAATGATAATCTCCATAACGACCATAACGACAATCTCATTTTGCGCAACAATCTGAACAACATTAGGACTGGATTCTTTAGATTCGATAGTCGGGAAGATATCCATAACAGGTCCCCAAGCCTCTTTTAGAGTACTCATCATGACGCGAAGAATAGTTTCAAAAAGACTGAGCTCTATATCTGAAAATTCTCTACTTGCATCAAACGGTTCGCCCTTACCGCCAAGAAGTCTATCTAACATAGGAAACGCAATGGATGGGTTTATCTCTATTACACCGCTACCTTCTAGCGGTTTAAATGAAAAGACATTAAAGCTTGTCGGATTCGGCAAAGACATCAAAAACTCACCATATGTCATCTGATCGACCGAGTGAAGCTGGATCTCAACGATAGAACGCATAATAGAAGAGATTTGAGATGCTAAGGAGCGAGCCATCTTATCATGAATACCCCTAAATGCTCTTAGCTGCTCTTTTGAAACCCTGTTTGGTCTTTTAAAATCGTATAGAGTTACTTGTCTCTGCGATGAAGCAGAAGATGTTTCTTCATCTTTTTCAAAAAGACTATCTCCACCTTCATCATCTACGACATCCAAAAGAGCATCTATCTCTTCTTGTGAAAGAATATCTGCCATATTTTAAGCTCCCACACTCTCTCTGATTTTATGAAGTACAGACTTATGAATTTGTGAAATTCTAGACTCCGTAATATCCAATACTTCGCTAATCTCTTTAAGATTTAACTCTTCAAAATAGTAAAGCTGAATCACAAGCTGCTCTCTTTGAGAAAATGTCCCAAGTACATTTTTTATCTTCTCTACAAGTTCATCATTTTCTACCTTAGCAATAGAAGCGCCCTCATCACCGACTTGAGTTTGATCATAAAGCGGCATAACGGTATAGATAGAAGAAGCAATCCTTGCTTCATGAATTTTTTCAACACTCTCGCCAAGTATTTGTGCCAACTTCTCATCCGATGGTTCATCATCATGAATGGCTCTATAATCTTCAACGGCATAATCAATTGCTTTAACAAGTTTTCTGCTTGCTCTGCTCATCACATCTAAACTTCTCAAATAATCAAGCATAGCACCATAAACTCTTTTTTTTGCATACCCCCAAAAAGAGTCATTAAGGCTCTCATCATATCTTCTTGCTACTTTAATAAGCTCTTCAGTGCCTATCGCCGAGAGATCCATATAGTCAACCGAACTAGGAAGTCTCTCTTTAAGCCTAAATGCCATAGCCTTTACTGCAGGTAAATATTGTATAGCTAGCTCATCTTTTTTATGCTTTAAATCTTGAGAATATGCCAAAATCACTACTTTTCCTCACTATTTAATGAGTTTACTTTTACGGCAGCGTCTGTAATTTTTATAGCAGAATCTATAATTTTTTCTCTTTTATTGATTTCATTTACAAAAATATCAAGCTTTTTCTCATGCTCATCTTTTGGGAAAAAATAAATTTTGCCAATATTCGTTCTATAGTAAAATGCAACTATTATATGTGAAAACAGATAAAAAAAGAATGTAATCAAAAATGTGTAAACAAACAAGCTCTCTGCATTAAAAGATTTTAATATGCCAAAAATAATTCCGACAAAAAACCCCTGAACAGTAAAGAAATACACAAAATTTTCACCAAGCATTCAATAATAACCTTCCACCATAAGTTAAAAATGTTTTATCAATCGCCTAAAAAGACCTGACAACCCGCTTTCATTAGGAGTTACTAGCACATTTCGTTCCAGAGTTTTGTTGATATTATTTGCAATATTAATAATATCTCTATGCACTTGTGAAGATTCATAAGAGGCACAAAAAAGAGCTCTTTGTTTTACCGAAGATGACACTTTTACATCACTATCTACTTTACCGAAAAACTCCAATTTCAACTTCTCTCCGATATTTTGCAATGCAACTTTTTTTATTTTTTCATAAACTGCTATTGCTTCCCTTTCGTTTTTGACCTGATTCATTACAAGGCCTATGGTATTTCTAAAAGTAGATATAATTTTTATAGTTGCATACGCATCTGTTATGGCAGCAGGATCCGGTACGGTTACAACTATAACATCATCTGCGGCTTCTAAAAACATCTGTATATGTTCGCCTATGCCTGCGCCGGTATCAATAATCATAATATCTAATTTATCTAAAACTTCTGCCTCTTGCATAAATCTCTCAAAAAGAGCTTTATCTGAGTATTTTAGAATCTCGTCTCCGCTCTCTCCCGGTATAAGTATAAGATTTCTGGTAATGGGGATAAGTATATCAGATACCGTAGCTTCACCCTTTAAAACATGCAAAATATTTTTTTTAATTTTTACATTAAACATCACATCCAAATTTGCAAGCCCTATATCGGCATCAAAAATACCGACATTTAACCCACTTTGTGATAAGACATAAGCTAAATTAGAACTTATAGTACTTTTGCCTACGCCGCCTTTGCCGCTTGTAATAGCAACAAATCTCGTTTTTTTAGATCTTTTTTGCGCATTAGATGCTACCAGTTCTTCTAGCTTTTTTGCCTGATGATTCACGCTTTGCTCCTATTGAAGCCGTTTAATAGGCACTCTACTAAAAAATCACTGCTTGCACATACCAAATCTTCCGGAACTTCCTGCCCCACAGAGAAATAGCTTATAGGCTTTTTTGTCTCGTATGCAAGTGAAAAAATATTTCCAAACCCTTTGGTTTCATCAAGCTTTGTAAACATAAGCGTGTCAATATTTAGCGATGAGAAACTATCATATGTTATCTGCAAATCTTCATATTTGATAGAACTAGGCATAACAAGAACCACATCAATGGCGTACCTCTCATTGCTCTCCTGCAAACACTCATAAATTTTTTGAATTTTTGTCTTATCATAAGGACTAGAACCCATCGTATCTATAAGAATATAGTCACAATACTTCAAAGAGTCAAGCGCACTTGCAAACTCAGGAGGATCAACAACGGTTTCAATTCCAAGCTTCATCATTCTTGCATACTGCATAAGCTGTTCAACTGCGCCTATACGATAAGTATCAAGTACAACTAAACCTACTTTATACTTTTTTTCCATCAAATAAGAGTATCTCGCAGCCAGTTTTGCCACGGAAGTAGTTTTTCCTACGCCTGTGGGACCGACAAACATCATTACTCTTTTCTCACCGATAGACGGTGCTGCTTCAAGCCGTACGGTTACCATTTTTCTAAGAAGAGTTTGAAAATATCTCTTTATAGTAGCCGAATTTTCACGCATCTTAAAGGGCATATGCTCAAGAGTTATGCGCATGATAGTATCTAAGTGCTCTCTATCCATACCGCTTTGCGATGCAAGACGATAAATTTCAGCAAATTCAGAAGGAATTTCTCTTTGCAAAGCCGGAGCTTTTTCATCCCAAAACATATTTTGAATCAGCTTTACTTTATCTCCGAGTTTTGCAATCTCGGATTTTATCTCTTTGAGCTCTTTTGGTTCAATCATCTCAGAGGGCTTGCTCTTTTCATATTCAAAAAGTGGGTCTTTTACATCGGCAATTTTTGAAATCTGTTTTGCGGCATAGGATATATCATAAAGCACATCTGCACTCTTTTGCGCAAGCGGTTTGTTTTTATTTTGAGTGTTTACTCTAGGGTAAGCAGGCTCGGCAGAATCACTCTCAAGCCCCATTACAATCTCATAGATAGCCTCTCTTCCAAAAGATTTTTTTTGAATCTCTTTTGTATCTATATGAAGCATTTGATTGTAGTTTGGATCTGTCTTGGCTTTTTTAAGAGCTTCAGACGGTGTCTTTCCTGTAAAAGTCAATATTTTCATCTCTGTATATCCGTTAATGGAATCAAAACACTCTCTCTTTGCGACCACTTTGGATGCGGAATCTGAAGTTTTTCTTTATTTATATGTCTATTGTCAAAAAAAATAATATCCAAATCAAGCGTCCTTGGAGCATTTTCAAAACTTCTTTTTCTTAAAAATTTTTTCTCTACCCTCATTAAATAATCTAAAAATATCATAGGTTGCATTGATGTCTTAAGAAGAACAACGGCGTTAAAAAAATCATTTTGATTTTCATAACCAAAAGGCGGATTTTTTAAAATAGATGAAATTTTCACTACTCCCACCCTTTTGTCTTTTTTAAAATAGTTATAAAGATGTTTAAACCTTCTTCTTACATCTCCGATATTTCCGCCGACCCCTACGGTTACGGTAAATCTATGAGAGCTCTTTTTAATAAAGAAAAAACTATTGCGTAAGTTTTTATAAACTTCCAGTGTTGGGCTTAACTTACGCTTGATATACATTTAAATTTAATTCTCTGAACTATTTTGAGCCTGTTTTTGCATCTCTTGCATTGCTCTTATTTCATTAAATATCTGTATCATTCCAACCATAGCAAGATGATATCCGTAAGGTCCAAACCCGACAATTGATGATGTACAAACAGGTGCTATCATATTTTGTTTTCTAAAATCTTCACGGCGATAAATATTGCTTATATGCACTTCAATGGTCGGGAGACTTACGGCAGATATAGCATCACGAATAGCAATTGAAGTATGAGTATATGCAGCAGCATTTATAATAATACCGCTTGCTTCGCCATAACACTCTTGAATTTTATCTACAAGTTCTCCCTCAAAATTGCTTTGAAAAAACTCTATCTCTATACCGCTTTGCGTTGCAAAATCCTTCATTTGTGCGTGAATTTGTTCTAGCTTCATAGCACCGTAAATTTGCTGCTCTCTAACACCTAGCATATTTAAATTTGGACCCTGAATAACTACTATTTTCATATTTTACCTTTATGTTTACTCTCTTAATTTAAGCAGTTATTTTACCTAAATAAAGCATAATCTAGTTTAAATTTAGAAAAAAAGCATATTCTATGAAGATAATAGTTCCAAATTATATTTTAACGCCAGAAAAACTCCTCAGCGGCATGGCAGTAGCGTTTGATAAAACCATAAAACATATAGCGCCGCTAGATGAATTAAAAAAATTATTTAACGATGCAGAGATAATAGAACTTGAAAAAAACTCTCTTTTGATGCCCGGATTTATAAATGCGCATGTTCATCTTGAATTTAGTGCAAACAAAACAAAGCTCTCTTACGGAGATTTTATCAATTGGCTCTACAGTGTTATAGAAAACAGAGAAAATCTTATTTTAGACTGCAATAGCAAGTGCATCAAAAAAACTATAGAGGATATGCTAGATGCAGGAATAACGACACTTGGAGCTATAAGTTCGCATGGTATGGATTTTGAAGCTTGCGTAAATGCTCCGCAAAATGTTATATATTTCAATGAACTCATCGGATCACAAGCTTCAATGGCAGATCTTCTTTTTAATAACTTTCTACTAAGACTCAATGAGTCAAAAACTGTAACAAGAGAAGGCTTTTATCCTGCCATAGCTATTCATTCTCCATATTCCGTCCATCCCATACTCATAAAAAAAGCTATTGAAATTGCAAATAGTGAAAATCTCAAACTCACTGCACATTTTTTGGAGAGCAATGCGGAGAGGGAGTGGCTAGATAATTCTAGCGGGGACTTCAAAGATTTTTTCCAAAAATTACTTAAGCAGGATAGCTCCGTAACAAATGTAGATGATTTTTTAAACTACTTTAAAAACAACAACACGCTATTTACTCATGTAGTCAAGGCAAACGAAGAGGAATTATCAACTCTAAAAAATGGCGGACATACCATTATACACTGCCCGATCTCAAATAGGTTGCTTGGCAACGGTGCGCTTAATCTTAAAAAGATAGAAGAGTTAGGTATCGCATGGATTTTGGCAACGGACGGGCTTAGTTCAAACTATAAACTAGATCTCTTTGAAGAGATGAAGTGCGCCCTATTTATGCACTCTGATATACCGTTGCTTGATTTGGCTAAAAAACTTATTCTTAGTGCAACAAAAAATGCGGCAAAAGCATTAGGTCTTAATACGGGAGAAATTGAAATAGGAAAAAATGCAGATATGATAGTAGTTGACTTAGAGTGCGAACCAAACGAAGAGTTAGCAATTCATTTAATATTGCACCGTTATAATATCTCAAAAGTTTATATCAACGGAACACTTAAAAAAGGCAGCTGATGCAATTTATAAAAAATATATTTTCTCCAATTTTAGCAGTTATGAAATTTATACAAGAGCATTTTAAAGCGATGTTATTTTTGCTCTTGCTGTTTTTAATTTTTGCGCCAAGCTCCAAAGAAGAGCTAAAACCAAACAACCTTGAACAAATCTACCTCATAGGTCCGATTATGGAAGTATCTGAAGTTGTTGAGCAGATAGAAGATGCGACTAGCAACGATTTCGTAAAAGGGATACTGCTAGTTGTTGACTCGCCCGGCGGAGCGGTTGCTCCATCTATTGAAGTGGCAGAAGCCATAAAAAGAGCTAAAAATAAAAAACCTGTGGTTGTTTATGCAAGCGGGACTATAGCAAGCGGAAGCTACTACGCAAGTATATGGGCAAATGAAATTATTGCAAATCCCGGCTCTATGGTCGGAAGCATAGGTGTTATAATGCAGGGAGCTAATTTTAGCGAACTAATGGATAAATTAGGAGTTTCATCTCAAAGTGTTCAAGCCGGTAAATACAAAAAAATAGGCACAGCCGATAGAGCTTGGACTGAATATGAAATAAATGAACTAAACAAAGTTATTAACGGTACCTATGATATGTTTACGGCAGATGTTGCGGAGGCAAGAGGGCTTGATATAAACAAGAGAGACAACTTTGCAAACGCTCATATCTTTACCGCAGCACAAGCAAAAGATGTCGGTTTAGTGGACTCTTTAGGCGTTAATTATGATGCTAAAAAAAGATTAGTCGAACTTAGCGGCGTAACGGAAGCAACATGGAATGAAGAGGATAGATTTGAAAAATTTATGAAAAAGATATCGGCTCAAGCTGCCATAACTCTTCATACTTACTTTCCGCCTTTAACTCTTAGATGAGTCTTTTGTTTTTTTCTCTGATTTTTTTCTAAAAAGGTAGTACTTCTCTCGCTCAAGCAAATCTTCTACATAAGATGGTTCTGCTTTTTTAACACTTTTCCATATACCCGAAGGTAATCTTACTTGAAGTTTATTTTTACTGATTAATTTTATGATTTTTTTCTCTGAAAGAACTTTTGATACGGGAGAAAAGTCAACATCTGTCAGATCAATGTCGTTTTTATAAAAAAGCGTCTGTTTTTTAAAATTTCCCCAGCCCGGAATACCCTCTTCCGTATATGGAACCTCATAGTCGCTTTTAAAATTTACCATTAGTTTATAGTGACTATTTTCAAAGATTTGTGAAACCTCTCCGGCTCCAAAAACCAATCCATAGACCCTATCACCGACTTTTGCATTGTCAAAATATGCCATTCTTATATGACTCCTCTGTATTTTTACAAAGGAGTATATACCAAAGATATTACCGATATATTACATAACAACGCCAATTGAGTTAAATAAATACCTTAGTAACCATAGGAATATTTTCAAAAATTCTTCCTACTCTGTCTTGCCAAAGCTCTCCAAACTCTCTTATTTCTTCTTTAGTTGCCATTCCTGCCATCGTTTTTTGCATCAATTGCTGCATTTTAGGGCTTCCGCCGATTAATGATGGGTCATAGTAAACATCCACACTTTTGCCGTTATCGAGTCTAGTAAATTTTACAGAAGAGCTTATCTTAGCATTAAAACTCATCAAAGAGTGTCTTGCAAATTTACCGCCTAAACCTTTAAAACCGCTCTTCTCGGTAGCACCCGTAATATGAGAAATGACATTGCCAATCACACCCGCAACACCCTCTTCCATAGACTCTTTAAACTCTACTTTTATTCCGCCTCTTTGTGCAGGAGAGTTTGGATAAAGTGCTTTTAATCCGACCAATGTAGTGATATATGCCCCCGCAACCGTAGGACAACTATGCCCAGCAGCTTTAACTACTTCTAAAAAAGTAATTTCATAAATACCATCCTCAAATGCACCTAATATGTTTGAGAGCGGATCAACAACTTTTATAGACTCAACAGTGTCGAAAAATTTTGGATACTTCATAAAGACCTCGTAATATTAATTTTTTTAAGCACTTTTGCCGTTATGACTATTTCATCACTCATCAAGTTAAATAGCTCATCTATGCCGAGTGAAGCTATATCTATAACTTTTGAATCCTTTGAAATCTGTGCAAACCCTTTTTTACTCTTCAGTTTGGGATTATTTGATTCTATCATTTTTTGTAATAACATAACTTGATTTTGAGCAATATTTAGCCTATTTTCTATAACATCCGGAAATCTATTTTTTACAAGTTCAATATCTTTATAAAAGTTTTGTATTTTAAAAAAAACACTCTGATTGTATGCATCTTTTAAATTTAAAATCACTTCTTTTGTTTGAGTTAATTTTTTCTCTATTGAATGCTGAGAATAAAGATTTACCAAATGAGAAAGCTCTTGCTTGAAGGAAAAAAATCTTTGAAACATAATCTGTTCAAATTGTATAGAAAGTGAATCAAGATATTGAAAAAGCTCATTGCTATCCGGCAATATCATCTGCATAGCAGCACTAGGAGTCGGCGCTCTAAGGTCTGCTACAAAATCGCTTATCACCCAGTCTATCTCATGTCCGACTGCAGAGACAATTGGGGTTTGAGCTTTAAAAATCGCATCCGCCACTATCTCTTCATTAAACGCCCACAAATCCTCTATGCTTCCACCGCCTCGCCCCATGACGATAATATCGTACCCTTTAATATCCGCTAAAACTAACGCTTTTACGATAGATGGGGCTGCACTTTCTCCCTGAACTAAAACATCGTAAATATCTATCTCTAAAAGTCTGTATCTATGCTGCGCCACCCGAAGCATATCTTGTAGAGCCGCACCAGTAGCAGAGGTGATAAGGGCGATTTTTTTTGGAAATTTGGGCAATGATTTTTTTCTTGAAGCTTCAAAATAGCCCTTTGAGGCAAGTCTGCCCTTAAGCTGTTCATACGCCAACGCTAACGCTCCATGACCAGATGGCGAAATAGTAAAACAGTTTATCTGGTACTCACCACGAGGTTTATAAAGCGTCACCGCCCCATCAAGAACCACTTTAAGCCCCTCTTGGAGTTGAAACTTGAGCTTTGCGGCATTTGCTTTGAAAATCACGGCTTTTATGGTTGAGTTTTCATCTTTGAGCGTAAAATAGATATGTCCACTGCTATGATGTGTGATGCGAGAAAGCTCCCCCTCCACCAAAACACGGCTAAAACTCTCTTCCATAAGGACTTTTATCTGCTCGTTTAGTGAGGAGACATTAAGAATGTGCATCGTACTCCTTTTATATATAGAGACAAATTCGGCTTGTTAGTAAATATCGCCTCTGTTGTCACTCTTAACCATCAGAATAACCAATTCATCTTCAATAATTTCATAGATAAATCTATAATGGCTAATTCTAAGTCTGTAATACTCAGAGTTTGAGAGTTTTTTGATATCTAAAAAATCGTTTAAGGATTTAGCTTAAGAAGTTTTAGTTTTTCTTCAATAACAGACTTCTCTTTAGGGACTCTTTTTTCGATAAATTTGACAACACTTTTTTTTGAAATCAGCCTATACATCAAAGAAGATACTCTTCAAAATCATCT
>JAUPKZ010000103.1 GCA_030837195.1 Campylobacterota bacterium | reverse complement strand
CTTAAAAAGGCTTTGTTGTCCCAAAAAGCAAAAAGAACGGTTTCTATCCCTATCTCTTGAAAATGGTGAAAATGAGGTTTTATCTGCTCATAAAGAGCATCTCTGTACCTTGTTTTTTCTTCATTGTTTGCAAATTTTGCATTATAAAAAAGCTCAAGATTTTGCGTGTTGCCCAAAATTTCATTGTTAATTATTATTTTAGATATGGTGTCATACCTGTCTTTAAGAGCATTGCAACTATGTTTTAGAGTCGTTATTTGTTGCTCAAGCAGAAGGTTTATTCTGGATTCTTTGTCTTTTGTAGTAATAAAAAATATAAATAAGTAGATGGTAAGAAATAGAAGAGTTGCAAATAGTTTGGCTACAAAAGTACTTTTTATCATCTCCTAACCTTTAGTTGCTATATATTAAAAATAATTATCATTTGTTAAGTATATCTTTAGAAATATTAAAATAATTTTAGAGCAACTATTAAATAAAATCAAAAGGGCAAATAATTTATAATTTCATTACTTTTCAAAAGGTGAACACAAATGGTTATAAAAAATGCAATAGTTTGCGATGCAAACGGTGAGAGAGAAGCAGATATCCAAATAGAAGAGGGCGTTATAACTAAAATAGGCTCAAACTTATCGCATACAAATAGTATAGACGCAAAGGGGTGCTATTTTCTACCTCTTTTAGTAGATACGAATGTAAAAGTAGAAGATGCGGCACTGAATGCCAAAAATATAAAAGCACTCTCAAATGAGGCTCTTGAGGGCGGTATAGGCAAAGTTGTACTTCTTCCTGACTCTAAACCTGCCATAGATAATGAAATAGTTTTAGAGTTTGCGCAAAACGGACTGCATGATTTAAGCGGTGCCGATGTAGAGCTTATGTTAAATACTTTAAAAGAGGATGCAACTCTTAGCAATATTGCCATACTTCTAAAAAGAGGCGCAGTCGTTCCCTATATGAGTACAATAGCCAAAAACGATTTGGTCATAAAGATAGCGCAGTACTGCCAAATGTATGGTGTTACGCTATTTTGCAAAGCAGAAGACAACTCTCTTATCTCAAGCGGAGTTATGCTAGAGGGCGATGTAAGCTCAAAGCTGGGATTAGCAGGCATACCAGACCTTAGCGAAGTGCTGCATGTCTCGCGTATGATAGAGATAGCAAGGCACTTTAAAATAAAAATTTTGTTCAAATCAATAGCATCTCCTCGCTCAATTTACCTTATAAACCAAGCAAAAAAAGACGGCGTTAATGTAACATGCGAGGTTTCAATTCATCATCTTCTTAACTCTGATGAAGCGTGCAAAAACTTCAATACCGTAGCAAAGATAAATCCGCCGTTATCATGCCAAAAAGATATGACAGAGCTTTTAAGGGCGCTTAGGGATGGCGAAATAGATATGCTTACGACACTTCATCAGCCAAGTTCACCCGTCAATAAGGAAGTTGCATTTTATGATGCCGCTTATGGATGCAGTGGAGTAAAAAATGCAATGAGTCTTTATTATACAAAACTTGTCAAGAACGGCGTTATTTCTATGGAAGAGCTTCTAAAACTGTGTGTTTATAACCCTGCAAACGCAATCTCTCAAAGTATCGGAGTATTTGAAGTAGGAGAGAAGGCAAATGCTATGCTCTTTAACCCGAATAAAACCATAACAATGAATGACAAGCTCTCTCTATATGACGGCGAAGAACTTTGGGGCAAAATAGAGGCTATATTTTGAGTGTTATGCCGAACTTGATTTGGCATCTCTTTATAAGAAAAAAAATATATAAGTTGTGATAAAATTCCATAAAAAGTTTAAGGAACACTAAATGTTACACGAATACCGCGATATCATTACTCATATGAAAGAAAACAGCGCTGCAAACGCTCACTTTTTAAAAATTTTCGATAAGCACAATGAGCTTGACGACCAAATCACAAAAGCTGAGAAAGGTGATGTTCTTTTGACTGACCTAGAGCTTGAGACACTGAAAAAAGAGAAGTTGATGTTAAAAGATGAGGCGTATGCTGCTATTTTAAAATATAAAAAAGAGCATAACCTTTAATTTTTAGATCCTGAATCAAGTTCAGGATGACAAAATCAGCGTCATGCCGAACTTGATTCGGCATCTCTCTTATGAATTGTTTTGTCTTTTTGCGTAAAACTCCGCTTTAAACTCGCTATATCTATCTTCTAAAATCGCTTCTCTTGCTTGTTTCATAAGATTTAGGTAGTAGTGCAGGTTATGTATGGTTGCAAGTCTAAAGTATGTTATTTCACGGGAGCGGAAAAGGTGGTTTAGGTAGGCTCTTGAGTATCTTTTGCAAGTTAAACACTCACACTCGCCATCTATAGGCGTATTGTCCTCTTTAAATTTTGCCCCCTTTATATTAACTTTTCCAAAAGATGTAAATAGTGTTCCGTTTCTGGCATTTCGCGTAGGCATAACACATTTGGGCATATACTGCACGGTATGTTCTACAGTATCGTACATATCTTGATTTGCTTCGCCTACACTAAGTCCGCCTATGGCAAAACCGTCAAAATCCATTTCGCAAAGTTCCGTTGCACTCTTTGTTCTAAAAGCTTTGTCTGTTCCGCCTTGTATGATTGCAAATATATTTTGTTCTACTCCAAATCCCTCTTTTTGTTTTGCTCTAAAGTAATCGATTGACTCTTTTGCCCATGCGGTCGTTCGCTCAATGCTAAGCGCAATGCGCTCCTGCGTTGCGGGAAGTGCGACTAAATCATCTAAAATCATCATAATATCAGAGCCTAGATTGTGCTGAATGTCTATAACTTTTTTTGGCGTAAAAAAGTGCTTGCTTCCGTCTATGTGGCTTCTAAACTCTATGCCGTCTGCTTTTGGTTTACTCATATCGCTTAGACTAAAAGCCTGAAATCCGCCGCTGTCCGTTAAAAAACTCTTAGGGTATGTGCTAAAGCCGTGAAGTCCGCCCATTTTTGCTACCGTAGTATCTGATGGCTGCAGATACATATGGTATGTATTTGCAAGTATAATTTCTGCGCCCAAAAGTTCTAGTACATCTTGCATATCTAGAGATTTAACGCTTCCTAAAGTCCCAACCGGCATAAAAACGGGAGTTTTTATAGTAGAGTGAGCAGTTTTTATGGTGCAAGCTCTTGCATTTTTTGATGTAGCGTCTATATTAAATTGCATATAAAATTCTTTCTTTTTTTTGGGAATTATAACAATAATACTCATAAAAATTAAATTTTTTCTTTTTAAGTACTTTTAGGGTAAAATTAGTTAAAAATTTTTTCAAGGTGTATTTATGGCAACTATTGGAATGGGCGATATCAAGAAAAATGTTCGTCTTATCATCGGTGAAGTACCGTATAAAGTAGTAGAGTTTCAACATGTAAAACCGGGTAAAGGTGCGGCATTTGTCCGTATGAAAGTTAAGAGCTTTTTAAACGGAAAAGTAATCGATAAAACGGTTCACGCAGGCGATAAGTTTGAAGTACCTGAAATTGCCTATAAAACTATGCAGTTTCTTTACGATGACGGTGAACAGTACCAGTTTATGGATAATGATACTTATGAACAGTTAGGTCTTTCATATGAGCAGTGCGACGATGCTTCAAAATGGTTTAAAGACGGAGTTCAAGTTGACATCGTGTTTTACAAAGGCGAGGCTATCTCTGTAAATGCTCCTGAAATTATGGAGCTTGTCATTAAAGAGACACCGCCAAACTTCAAAGGCGATACTTCAAGCGGAAGCAAAAAACCTGCAACTCTTGAGACCGGAGCAGTAGTTTATGTTCCCTACCATGTGTTAGAGGGCGATCTTGTAAAAGTAAATACAGTAGATTGCGAGTATCTAGAAAAAGTAAAATAGCCTTCATTTACAGAGGAGGAAGCCTATGTGTAGTCAAGAAAGTGTTTATAATATAAAAAAAATCTTTTTGGTGCTATTTTTAGCTCTTTCTTCTCTTTTAAATGCAAGTCCTTTATCGTTTAAAGGTCAAAAAATATACCTAAAAGAGTGCAGGGATTGCCATCAAGGCAGTAAGGTTTTTATAGAAAAGCACTCTTTGGATGAATGGAACCAAATACTAGACGATGAGGGTATAAGGCTCTCAAATGCTCATCTAAACAAAGAGGTCAAAAAACTCATTAACAGAGATAATGTGTTAAAAGACTCTCATACATATTTTATTGACGACAACTACAAAGAGAGTTACAAATATCTTCAATTGTTCATTATGGAAGCTGCCGAAAAAAATGAAAACAAAGAGGCAAAATAGCCAAACTCTATAATTTAATCTCATTTTTACTATAATTAAAATCTTAAAAAAATAAGTATATAAAGAAGGCTATGTAAAATGAGTGTTTTGCCATTTACGCATCTGCATTTGCACACTGAGTATTCACTTCTAGACGGTGCAAATAAAATCAAAAATCTTGTATCACAGCTAAAAAAACTTGGCATGGAGAGTGTTGCCATGACAGATCACGGCAATATGTTCGGTGCGATAGATTTTTATAAGCAGATGAGAGATGCCGGCATAAAACCGATTATCGGTATGGAGGGCTACATCCATAATGCAGATGAAATAGACGACAAAAGCACAAAACAGCGCTTTCACATATGTTTGTATGCAAAAAATCAAAAAGGGTACGAAAATCTTATGTACCTCTCTTCAAAAGCTTACATAGACGGATTTTACTACTTTCCGCGTATAAACAAAAAAGAGCTTCGTTCTCACTCCGAGGGGCTTGTTTGTACCTCTGCATGTTTGCAAGGAGAGGTAAGCTGGCATCTAAATACCGTAAATGAGAGAAACTTAAAAAACGGTGCATTAGGGTATGATGGCGCAAAAGCCGTTGCACTGGAGTATAAAGAGATATTCGGCGATGATTTTTACTTAGAGCTTATGCGTCATGGTATAGGAGATCAGCTTTTTGTGGATGAGCAGATACTAAAACTCTCAAAAGAGCTTGAGATTAAGGTAGTCGCCACAAACGATACCCACTACACATATCCGGATGATGCGCAGTACCATGAAGCCTTTATGTGCATAGGAATGAATAAGCTCTATGATGACCCAAAACGCATGCGTCACTCCGTTCATGAGTTTTACCTAAAAAGCCCACAGCAGATGGCAAGGCTTTTTGCGGATGTTCCGGAAGCATTAGAACATACGCAAGAGATAGTACAAAAGTGCAATTTAGAGCTGCGACTCGGCGATCCCATCCCCCCAAACTTCAAATTTACAAAAGAGTATGCTAAAGAAGAGGGACTTGCTATAGACAATGAGGATGATGCGCCTCTTGGTGCAGATGCTACAAAAGAGCAAAAAAGAGCTCTTAAGAGTGCGGCAGATAAAAATGATGCGCAGTATTTTATACATCGTTGCAGACTCGGTCTCATAGAGAGATTAAAACATGTTCCACAGGAGAGGCATGAAGAGTACAGGGAGCGTTTAGAGTTTGAGATGCAAGTTATAAACTCTATGAAGTTTCCCGGATATATGCTCATAGTTTGGGATTTCGTAAAAGTAGCCAAAGAGATGGGTATTGCCGTAGGACCGGGGCGTGGAAGTGCTGCAGGAAGTCTTGTTGCTTATTCGCTTGGGATAACGGATATCGACCCGATGAAGTATGAGCTTCTTTTTGAGAGATTTTTAAATCCTGAGAGGGTAAGTATGCCCGATATTGATATGGACTTTATGCAGGCGCGCCGCGGTGAAATCATAGAGTATGTCGTTAAAAAGTACGGTAGAGAGCAGGTTGCACAGATTATAACTTTTGGTTCACTTTTGGCAAAAGGAGTTATACGGGATGTAGCAAGAGTACTTGATATGCCGCTATCTCAGGCAGACGCTATGGCAAAACTTATTCCCGATGAGCTTGGCATCACGCTTGATGGATATGAGAAAAACGGTAAATTTGTAGATGGAGCATTTCAAAAAGAGCCAAAACTCAAAGAACTTATAGATAGTGATGCAAATGCGGCAAGGGTTTGGGAATTTGCAAAAAGACTTGAGGGGTTAAAGCGCAACTCGGGCATACATGCGGCGGGTGTAGTTATATCTAACGAGGAGCTTTGGAAAAAGACTCCAATATATAAACCTGCCGGCGAGGATACTTTTGTAACGCAATATTCTTTGAATTATCTTGAAGATGTGGACCTTATCAAGTTTGACTTTCTAGGTTTAAAAACCCTTGATGTTATAGACAATGCCATAAAGCTTATAAAACAAAAACACGATTTTGATGTAGTGTGGCATACGATAGATGAGAATGACCCAAAAGTTTATGATGTTATTCGCAGCGGAAATACGGTTGGGATGTTCCAAATAGAGAGTTCTGGTATGCAAGACCTCAACAAACGCTTAAAGCCGGATAGCTTTGAGGATCTTGTAGCGGTTTTGGCACTTTACCGCCCCGGACCGATGGAATCTGGGATGCTTGAGAGCTTTATCGAGAGAAAGCATGGCAGA
>JAUPKZ010000102.1 GCA_030837195.1 Campylobacterota bacterium | reverse complement strand
TCTTCTTCGCTTTTGCTTACTTCTCTATCTACAAATGCAAGTTGGATTAAAAAACCCATAAATTGATGCTGCTTTATTTTGTCGTTTTTTATCGACAAAGAGAGAGCTTGAGCAATTTGTGCCGCATTATCGCTTCGGTTTTTTTCTTCGTTAAATATCTCTTTTAGTATCTCTTTTGTTTTGTGAGGCTCAGGAAAAATGTTTGAGATATCATCAAACATAATACCGATAAGCTCGGCTTCGAGTGCATCTACTCTGCCGTCCGCTTTTGCAACTTTTGCAACAAGTGCTATAAAAAGACCAAGTTCGCTTTTCTTTAGCGACTCTTTGGAGATGGAGAAGTTTTTAAAGGCCTCTTTTGAGTAAGAAGTATATTTAGAGTAGCTCTTAAAAATCCAGTAAAAAATAACGGCTAAAATCGCAAATAGTAAAATATTGCCCATAAAATTCCTTTTTTTGATAAGATGATTATAGAAAATAAAAGTTAATAACCGTTATTTTAGCGGAATAACTATTTTAAAAACCGCACCGTCTTCATTGTTTGAGATAGTTATAGAACCCTCACAGTGGTCTTCTATGATGATTTTACTCATATAAAGACCAAGTCCTGTTCCGTTTTCATGCTCTTTTGTAGTAAAGTAGGGATTGAATATCTGGTCTATGATCTCTTGCGGAACTCCGCCGCCGTTATCGCTTATTTCAATAACATAAAAATTACCCTCCGTATAGGTAAGAAGGTTAATATACGGATTTTGCGGCTTTTTCTTTGCCAACGCATCTTGAGCATTTGAAATTATGCTAAGAATTACCTGTTTTAGTTCATTTACATAGGTATATAGCTTTTTATTGCACATAAACTCTTTTTTAAAAGTTATATTATGATTTTTTAACGAGCTATCGACTATATTTATAATGCTATCGATGATTTCGTCGCAATGTATATCGTTTTTTGTTTTTGTAGGTTTGAAAAACTCTCTAAAATCATCAATTGTGTGGCTTAAATACTCAATCAGTGTTGCTATGTGTTTTGTCTGCTTAAGTGTGGATTCTTTTGTCTGTTTTTGGAGTACGGCTTCAAGCTCGACGGTAGAGGCGGCGCTGTTTATAGCACTAAGAGGCTGTCTCCACTGGTGCGCTATCATATGTATCATCTCTCCCATTTGTGCGAGTCTTGATTGTTGTGCCAAATATCTGTCTTTTTGTCTGTTTTTATCAACTTCTTCTTTTATTTTTTGCTCTAGTGAGTTGTTTAATATTAAAAGTTCATTTGTATGGCTTTTTATCTTTTTACTTGTAGGGTAAAATACAAAAACTAGCTCTAAAATAAGTAAAATCAAAGTAAATATAAGGATTAAAAGTTGCCTTTGTTTTAGCTCTTCGACTTTTGCATTGTTTAATATTTCATACTCTTTAACAATATTTGAGAGAAGAGGAAGAATCTCTTGCGCATCAATAGAGAGTTCGTTAAGTAGATCATTTGACCTATCTTCTAAAAAAAGCTCAAATTTATTTAAAAACAACTCAATTTTTTGAGATAATTTTTTTTGATTGTATATCTCCTTTATGGCATCGTTTTGCTCTATTTTTAGTAGCTCCTCATGAGAGCTCCTCATTGTTTGTACGCTTGTTTTTATGGCATCTTGATTTTGTTTTGTCGGATTATGTAGATAATTTAGCCCCAAAAGAACTAAATTTTGAGATAGCATACGCTGTTTGCCGCTTTTATTTATAATCTCTGCGTCATTTTCTATAGAGTTTATAATATGGTTCATATTTATATATGCAAAAAAGCTAAAAAGTGCAATAAGAATCAGTGCAGGAAAATACCTATTGTGCATTGAAAAGAATGTATGAAAAAAATTGCTCATCTCTGTTTCTCCAAAACAGAGTATAACATAATTTAACTATATGAGAATTTTAATTATTTAAAACTTTATGACTCATTCGTACGGCTCTCATACTTCCGACCCAGAAAATTTCATCCATAAGCCCCTCTATAAAAAAACCGTCATTATCGTATGATATAAGCACATCTACTATACTGTCGTCTCTGTTTATTGGTTCAACATGCAGGTTATATATATTTTTTACTTCACTGCTAAATTTTATTGCGGCAGAGTTTTTCTTTGCACCTTCAAGGCACTCATACGAGACATTGTTTTTATCGTTGTGTGCTCCGATAGCCATAATTTTATGTTTTTTTTGTGCCAAATCGCAACCATACTTACTGTTTAGATAGATGCTCAGGGTGTCATCTTCTACATAGTTATCAAGTGTTTCTTCTTTAGTTGAACTCTCTTTTACCTCTCTTAGCTTTAATTTAAAAGTAGCAGAATCAAACTCCATACGATTTACCAATTTTGTTTTTTTCTCTAAAAGAGTAATCTCTTTCTTATCGTGATTAAAGGTGTATGTTTCGTGTCTTGTTTTTTTTGTTGTCTCTTTTGTTTTGATAAATATATCGGGAATGTATCTTTTGTTTTTTATTTTTCCTTTGCTTGTGAAAGTCTCAATCCTGTTGCTTAGAAGCAGAGCTGCGGTGTCTATAGTTTTTGCTACAACTTTGATTTCATAACGCTCTTTATCTTCATGAAGCTCTACATCGCAATACCCAACATGACCAAACATTGTAACATATACATCATATCTTGTTGAGACATCTAGTGCAAAAAAAGAGCTGCTTAGTAAAAAAAGTATAAGTAAAAATTTCATTTAGTCTCCCCTAAAACCTATAGTGAGTCAATATTTCCAAAGTAAAAGTCCACATAAAAGCGCAATACAAAATTTGCGTCATAGTCATATTGTCTATGAAAGCTAACTCCCGGCTGAACCTCGTATGTTATCCATTTGCGAAAAATATTTTGACGCCATGAAAGAAAACTGGAATAATCGCTTATGCCGTCGTAGCGGCTTGGATGCTCATCGCACACATATTTAGAGTTTCCCCAAAACTGTTGTGTAAAACTAAATCCTTTTCTTTTTGTAAGCGTAAGATAGTAGGATAATCCCAAAGCATAGTCAAAGCCGTCTATATGAGCTTGTGTCTTGCGATGAAGAGTCGTTCTAAAAATAGAGTTCTTTTCCAATATTCTGTCAAAATAGATATTTGTTTCTTCACTCCAATCAGACTTTAAGGAGTATTTAAATTGCTGTGTAGGCTCTATTGTCCAGTTCTCAAGCTTAAATTCTTTTGAGTATCTTGCCCTTGCGTAGCCTGCTAGGCTACTCATACCTATGGAGTATTTAGATTTTATATCTTTATAGTCCGGAGCCAAATAGCGAACCCCGACTTCCGTATTGTCGCTTTTTGTCGTCTCGGTAGGAGCAGTGCTCTCAAAGTAGTTTTTTTCAACATCGTCAATAAAGAGTTGAAAGCTTTTTTTTGTTCTGCTTAGCGGTATTTGTGCTCTTATTTTGTAGCTAAAATCAGTTGACTCTTTTGTTTGAGAAATAGAGCCGAGTCGAAGGCGCACAAAGCTGGCTTCGGTTGTGTCTATAAATTTATCGCTTTTGAAAAAAGCATCTATAGACTCTATATCTTTAAAAAAATCTTCATTTAATTTCTCTTCTAGCTCATCGCATGTCATAGTTTCTTCAGGCTCTTTTGCCAATTGACTAATGCCTTGATCTACACTGTCAAAAAAGTTGACAACTTTTTTTGAAAATATTTTCTGTTTTTCGTCTATATACTCTTCTATCGTTTGATTTGTTTCATTATCTTGTGCTTGTGCAAAAGCAATGAAAAGATAAGATGTAAGAACAATAATACGGAGCAACATACTACTATCTCCTTTGCCTACTTAAGATATTATAGCTTATCTAAAATAAAAAAGATGGATATACTTTCAATAATGAAACAGATAAAAGAATTAAACCGCGGCATCAAATATATGTTATTTGCATCATTTTTGTTTGCTATAATGGGTGCATTTGCAAAACTATCATCAGAGTATATGAGTTCTCTTGAAGTTGTATTTTTTAGAAATCTATTTGGTGTTGTAATTATAGGATACACAATATACAAAACAAAAACGAAG
>JAUPKZ010000101.1 GCA_030837195.1 Campylobacterota bacterium | reverse complement strand
CGCAATTGTATCTTTAAAAAGAAAATAATCCTTAATAATAAATAGCCAACCAAATTGTTTGAGTATCCGGTTTTGTCCACTCTACCCTATGTTTTTGATGCGCAGGAATATTGATACTATCTCCGGCAAATAGCTTCAACTCCTCTGCACCTTCAAAACTAAGCACGGCTTCACCGCTTAGAAGAACTACAAACTCATCTCTATCTTGATCATACCACTTAGAGTTTGGGGTTCTATGCCCATAGGAGACAATTCTCTCTATCTTTACATCCCCTTTTGATATAAGCACATCAAAGAGCTCTTCAGGTATTTTAGAAGGTATATTTGAAAAAAGATTCTCAGCCCTCAAACGCAACGCTCACATAACCTACAACCCTATCGGTATCACCGCTAGCATCGGCACTCGTTCTATAATCCAATATATATGGTTTTAGGCTAGCCTTTTTTGCACTAAAGAGCATTGCCTCAACACCTAAAATACCGCATGCTTCACAGCCGCCGTGAAGCTTTTGCACATCAAGCTTCTCTATCGCTTCTATGCAAATATTATCAAGCCTTACGGCATTGCTTAGAGTATAAAAATGGCTCAAATCAGTACTTATGACGACTCCGACATCCTTTTGTTCTAAAATAAAGTCTATAATCTTAGCTATCTCATTCGATTTGCTAAAAGAGTAAACAAGTTCTACAATAGAGACATCATCAATATAGTACTTTAAAAACGGAAACTGTACCTCTGTGCTATGCTCTGCGTGGGCATCCGCATGGCAACACAGTGAAAATCTCTCTTTTAGCTTCCTTGCCGACTCTACATCTGTATCTATATCGCCAAAAGGTGTTTCATAAGAGCTAAAATCACATAAAGATATCCCATCAAAGCCCACTCTATGAGATGGTCCGATTACTACAAATCGCTTACACCCGCTATTTTGCAAAACTCTATAAGCAACATTTGCGCTATAACCTGAATATACATACCCCGCATGAGGAACTATAACGGCTCTACTTTTTATGTTAGGCAATTTACCCTCTTCATCGTAAATGGCGCTAAAATGTTCAAAATATCTCTCTATCTCACTACTTCTTGCAGGGTAAAAACTCCCTGCAACACTCATTTTTCGCTTCATTGCCACACTCCTGCTATATGCTCAGAACAATTTGTACATTTTGAATCTTTTATATGAACTATTTTTGCCTCATACCCCTCTCTATCAACAAGCTTTATTTTACATTTTGGGCAGTATGTAGAACTATCATTTCTAACATTGCCCAAATATACATACCTTATGCCAAAACTCTTTGCTATCTCTTTTGCTCTTTGCAGAGTTGCCATCGGTGTAGGCGGAGTATCTAGCATCTTATAGTCTGGATGAAATGCACTAAAATGCCACGGCACATCTCTGCCGAGCTTTGTTACTATAAACTCCGCCATTTTCTCTATCTCTTGCGAACTATCGTTTACATCAGGGATAAGAAGAGTCGTTATTTCAAGCCAAATTCTGCTTTTTGCAAACGCAACCAAAGAGTCTAAAACACCGTCTAAATCGGTCTTTAGCACTTTTTTATAATAATCATGCGAAAAACTCTTTAAATCTATATTTGCAGCATCAAGCCATGAAGGCATATCCTCTAAAACTTCTCTTGACTCATAACCGCTTGATACAAATACATTTTTTATCCCTTTCTCTTTTGCTAGCACTCCAATATCTTTTGCGTATGGATACCAGATAGTCGGCTCATTGTATGTATAGCTGATACTCTGCGTTTTATGTTCTAATGCCATTGCGACAATATCCTCAGGCATATAAGTAACACTCTCATCGATGACAGAAGTTTGAGAAATAGAGTAGTTTTGACAAAACGGACATCTAAAGTTACATCCTACCGTACCAAGAGATAAAGAGCTAGAAGATGGAAGAAAATGATTAAGAGGTTTTTTTTCTATAGGGTCTATATGCAGCGCACTAGGATGCCCATAAGTTTTATTTACAAGCTTAGAATCGATATTGAAATTTACTCCGCAAATCCCATGTTTATCTTTTTTAAGCGTACAATAGTGTTTACATAAAAGACAGGTAATACTATCTTCGTCATTATAATGGAAGTACTTCATTGAAATTCTCCTCCACCGCTTCAACACGGTATCTGTATATTGTTGGATGGTGCATATAAACGGATGGATTTGCTCCGGCTTTATAACTTAAATGCTCTAAAAATAGCTCCACACTCGGAAGTTGCTCCCACACTTGCGGTAAAAATGTACCTTGATATGAGCCGTATTTTAGTATAAGCCCATCTTTTTTGGGCTCTATTTTCGCAAGCAAGTCTTCATAGTCATCATACTCTATAGCCTCAGGCGTGCTCAGTATGGAAACTTCAAGATGTAAATGAGAAAACTCATCTTCTCTAAGCGGGGTAAATCTAGGATCGCTAAAGGCAGCAGAAATGGCATTGTGAAGAATATCGTCAAGCAGCCTTGTGTGTGCAACTATCGAACCTATGCAGCCTCGTAAGCTATCATCATATTTTAGAGTCACAAAACAAGCTCCCTCTTTTGATAAAAAAGGGTATTCTTTTAAAAGCAACTCTCTATCAAAACTATATACATTGCCAAACTCACTTAAAATAGCGCTCTTTGCTAGGCGTAAAACTATAGGATCTACCATGACATCACCCCTACTGTACTATATCTTTAAATGCATCTTCAAATTTTTCATAGTAAAACTCAAATCCGGCATCTTGAAGCTTTTTTGGATAAACCTCTTTTGAGTCAAGCATAACACTTGCACCTTCTCCAAAAACAAGTTTCAGTGCAAATTTAGGCACACC
This sequence comes from Campylobacterota bacterium, assembly GCA_030837195.1. Taxonomy (GTDB): domain Bacteria; phylum Campylobacterota; class Campylobacteria; order Campylobacterales; family Sulfurimonadaceae; genus Sulfurimonas. The sequence goes on along the minus strand of JAUPKZ010000101.1, from coordinate 1,231 downwards.
CAAGATAGTCGGACGATGAAGAACACTTCCCATAATCTTAGTCTGTGCATCATTTGAGAGTGGATATGGCGAAGTAAAATTTACTGCTCCTCTAATATCCGGCGTTTTCATGATAAAGTGTATGGCTCTGACTAAATCCTCTATATGAATCCATGAAACTATCTGCTCTCCGCTTCCTAGCTTTCCGCCGACTCCAAGTTTAAAAGGCGGCAATATTTTATCCATTGCACCACCTTTTTTCGCATATATTACACCAAAACGCATAAGCGCTACTCTTACTTCAAACTCCTCTGCCCGTAAAGCTTCTGCTTCCCAATCTTGACATACTTTTGATAAAAAATCGTCCGCATAGTTTTGCGATTCTTCATTATGAGCATACCCTGAAGCATAAATCCCCACGGCAGAAGCGCTTAAAAATAGTTTTGGTTTCTCTTTGCACAACTCCAAAGCATCGACTAATTTTTTTGTCGTGTTTATGCGGCTCTCGTAAAGTATCTTTTTATATGTATCGCTCCAATGCGCCAAAATCGTGGCACCGCTTAGATTTATCAGAGCATCACACTTCTCTATCTGCTTTGCAACATCTTCAATAGATGTATCATTACGGATTTTAACACCGACTACATCACACTGAATCGAGCCGAAAAACTCATCTAACTTTTCGCCGACTAAACCGCTCTTCCCACAAATAGCAATTTTAAGCCTATTTCCAGATGCCATGTTGCACTCCATCCATAATATTGGCTACATTATAAATCTACTCTTCTAAAGCAGAGCTTATAGCTCCAAAAGCACCGTATCTCTTGCCGTTATTTCAAACTTCTTACATGCACTCTCAAAAGCTCCGCTCTCGCCTATGAGTATGCACTTGTGTTTTGCTCTTGTAACTGCCGTATAAATTAGCTTTGTGTTGTGCATAATGTAGTGGGAAAATGTCATCGGAATAACTACTATGTCATACTCCATACCCTGCACCTTATGGATGGTAAGCGCATAAGATAGCATCAGATAAGATTTTAACTCCTCATACTCATAAACAACCACAACATCTTCATTTGGATAGAATACGAACGCTTGTTCATCCTCCTCTTCTATTTTGAAGAGAAGTCCGCTCATACCGTTAAATATGCGTCTTTGTGCGGCATCTTCGCCGTTTTTGTATCCATCGCTGCTCCATGAAGTCATATTTTCGTTTTTGGTATGCACCACTTTGTCCATAAGCCGAAACTCT
>JAUPKZ010000006.1 GCA_030837195.1 Campylobacterota bacterium | reverse complement strand
CACCGCAAACGAGGTTATGAGCCTGTAAGAGGTCCTGAGATGCTTAGAAGTGACTTGTGGAAAGTTTCGGGTCACTACCAAAACTATGGCGAAAATATGTACTTTACAAACATAGATGAGCTTGAGTTTGGTGTAAAACCTATGAACTGTGTCGGTCATATTAAGATATATGAAGAGGATTTGCACTCGTACAGAGACCTTCCGCTCAAATATTTTGAGTACGGCGTGGTGCATCGCCATGAGATGACGGGTGCTCTTCATGGGCTTTTCCGTGTCCGTGAGTTTACGCAAGATGATGCGCATATCTTTTGTAGAGCAGACCAGATAGAGGAGCAAATCATAGAAGTTGTCGATTTTGTCGATAAAATCATGACAACTTTTGGATTTGACTATAAAATGATGCTCTCAACAAAACCGGCTAAGGCAGTAGGAAGTGATGAAGTATGGGAAATCTCTACACAAGCACTTAGAGGTGCCATGGAGAAAAACAACCTTGTTTATGAAGTAGATGAGGGCGGTGGAGCATTTTACGGTCCGAAAATCGATATAAAAATTACAGATGCAATCGGTAGAGAGTGGCAATGTGGTACAATACAGTTAGATTTTAATTTGCCAAGCAGATTTGAGCTTGAGTATAACGGCGAAAATAATGATAAAATTCAGCCGGTTATGATTCATAGAGCAATTTTAGGTTCTTTTGAGCGTTTTATTGGTATATTAACGGAGCATTACGCTGGAGAGTTTCCAATGTTTATCGCTCCGACTCAAGTTGCAATTGTTCCGATTGCCGAGGCGCATATCGGATATGCCAAAGAATTGGCATCAAATCTGATGGATTTGGGAGCCGATAGTGAGATTTATTCTAAAAATGATTCTCTAAATAAGAGAATTAGAACAGCGGAAAAAACAAGAGTTCCTATGTTGGTAATAATTGGTGATGAAGAGGTGTCGTCTCGAAGTGTTGCAATTCGTGACAGAAGAACAAGAGAGCAATACAATCTAAGCGAGAGTGAATTTCTTTCGCTTATGCAAACTAAAATAAATGAGGTAAATTTTTGAGCAAAAAAGATCGTGTCATAATGAATGACGAAATTCGTGTACCAGAGGTCCGTTGTAATATAGATGGAGCAGAGTCGTTAGGAATAATTTCAATTGATGAAGCTATGGAAAAAGCTAATGAGTTAGGACTAGACTTAGTCTTAATAGCTCCTGATGCAAAGCCTCCTGTTGCAAAAATTATGAACTACGGTAAGTTTAAATATCAAGAAGAAAAAAAGCTCAAAGAGCAAAAAAAGAATCAAGTAAAAATTGATGTAAAAGAGATTAAGTTATCTGTAAAAATAGCAGAAAACGATATAAACTATAAAGTGAAACATGCGAGAGAGTTTTTAGATGAGGGTAAGCATGTAAGGTTTAGAGTATTTTTAAAAGGTCGTGAGATGGCAAATCCTGATTCTGCAAAAGATGTATTGATGAAAGTTTGGTCAATGCTTGAAGATGTTGCTATTATGGATAAAGAACCTAAATTTGAGGGTCGTTACTACAATATGTATGTATTACCTAAGAAGTAATATATTTTTTAGATTCCTGAGCCAAGCTCAGGAAAATGTTTTATTTTATTGATTTTGAATTTTTAACTTTAGCTCTTCTTCGTTAATTGCTTCCGTCGCATATTTTACAACCACTAATTTTTCAGTATCGTTTATATACCATTCAGCTATATGCTCACTTTCAAGATTTTGCAATTTGCTTGTGTCAACGCTATCTAGCGGTAAATAGAGATGAGAATATAGTTTTGGATTTTGAAGTCTAAGTGTCCATAAGAGCCACAATACAGAGACTATGGCAATAGATATCCCGATAGTTTCTCTATCGCTATTGCTTAGCAATAGTCCGGCTAATGTTCCGCCGATAAATGTAGCAAAATAAGCTACAGAGTTTGCAATGCCTAGTGCTGCACCTTTTTGATGTACTTTTGCAAATTTTGATATCATAGACTGTACAAGAGGCTCCATCATATTAAATGCGATAAAGAACAGAACAACTCCGACTATAAAAACCGTACTTGAAGTCGTAAGCCCCATAATCAAAAAAGATGCTATGAAAAATACGATAGAAGCTAAAAATATCTGTTTAGATTTGTTTCTTTTCTCTCCAAAAACAACGGCAGGACCCATAGAAACAAATCCAAAAACCATTGCAGGCAAATAAGCAAGATATAGGTCTGATTTTTGCCAACCAAAATCATCGCTTGTAAGAATAATCGGTATTAAAACAAACGCTATGGTCATTAAGCCTTTTTGCATCGCATTTATGACTATCATATTAAACAGGTTTGAGTCTTTTAGTATATCTGAAGTTTTTGCAGATGCGTGGTATGTATGTTTGATAACCGGAGGAGTAGGCACTTTTGTAAAAAGAAGAACCATTGCCAAAACAGCTAAGAATGATGTCGCTAAAAATAGGAACTCAACACCGAATTTTGCGCCAAGAACAGGACCAAGCCCCATCGCAAACGCAAAACTAAGAGCAATAGAACCGCCCATAATCGCCATAGCTTTACCGCGAATCTCTTCTGAAACCAAATCGGAAATCATAGCGGTAATTACCGAACCTATCGCTCCGGCGCCTTGCAAAAATCTTCCTACCATTAGAGCGTATATATTATCCGTAAAAGCGCAGATAAGAGAGCCTATTAAAAATATGATAAGACCTATAAGAAGCGTAGGTTTTCTACCGATTTTATCGCTCATTGAGCCAAAAGGGACTTGAAAAATCGCTTGAGTTAGTGCATATCCGCCTACAACAATACCGACTAAAAACGGTGTTGCACCTTCAAGTTCAAGCGCATAAATAGAAATGACGGGTAAAACCAAAAAGAGACCAAAAAACCTAAGAAAAAGAATTGCCGATAAAGGAGCTATTTTTTTAAACATTATGTACCTTAAATTTAGGGTCTTTAGAGGTGCCCTATTATATAATCGTGAAATTATATTCAAAAGATTGTTTACATTAATTAATGGTTTATGATAAAAAATTATAAAAGGCAAAAGAGATGAAATTGGTACTTGCAACCTCAAACAAAGGAAAAGTAAAAGAGATAAAAGCGCTTTGTGAAGATTTTGAAGTAATTCCTTATAGTGAACTGATGGATGAGTTTGAGATAGTCGAAGACGGAAGCAGTTTTAAAGAAAACGCTCTTATAAAAGCCAGAGCAGTTTTTAATGCGCTAAAGCAAGATAATATTGTAGTTATGGCGGATGATAGCGGAATAAGCGTAGATGTACTTGATGGCAAACCTGGAATTTACAGTGCAAGGCATGCCGGTAAGAATGCAAACGATAAAGACAACCTTTACAAGCTTATTCAAGATATAAAAGAAAAAAATGTGTCGTCTTCATCTGCCCACTATACTGCAGCAATTGCTTTGGTTACAAAAGAGAGCGAATTTGTAGTGCATGGCTGGATGTATGGAACTGCAATAAGCGAAGCAGTAGGTAGTGGCGGTTTTGGGTATGACCCTTTGTTTATTCCGCTAGGATATGATAAAACTTTAGGCCAGTTGGATGATGAAGTTAAAAAAAAGCTATCGCACCGTGCAAAAGCGCTAGAATTGGCAAAAATAGTTTTGCGGACATTGTAGAACCTATATATAATATAAAAAAACAACGCCGACTATAATTCTATATATACCAAATACCACAAATGTATGAGTTGTTAGAAACTTTATCATGGCTTTTACGGTAAAAAATGCAACTATAAATGCCGTTGTAAACCCTATGGCTAGTAGTGAGTAGTCGTCTATGATAAATTCATTACGATTTTTAAATATATCGTATGCCGTTGCTACAAACATAGTGGGAATTGCGAGTAAAAAAGAGAATTCAGCCGCACTTTTACGAGAGAGTCTAACTAACAAGCCGCCAATCATAGTAGCTCCGGAGCGGCTGGTTCCCGGTATCATAGATAGTGTTTGAAAAAGCCCTATAATCAAAGACTCTTTTATGCTTAACTCCTCTACGCTTTTATCTTTGCTATCATCATGATCTTTTCTTAGGTATTCGATAACTAAAAATGCAATACCGCCTACTATAAGCATTATAGAAACAGTTTCTACACCAAAAAGAGATTTGATGGTTTTGTAAAATAAAAATCCAAAGAGAGCAGTAGGTATAAAAGCTACTATAATTTTAAACCATAGGGTTTTATTTACGAGTAGTTTATGTGAAAATAGAAATAAAACCGCTAAGATACTGCCGAGTTGAATAGATACTTCAAAAGCTTTGTGGGAGGCTGTTTGTTCAAGCCCCAAAAGATGGGAGACAAGTATCAAGTGTCCTGTTGAAGATATAGGCAAAAATTCTGTAAAACCCTCTACTATGCCTAATAAAATAGAATCAAATATAGTCATTAAAACTGCTTTTTCTTTTTTTGTTTGTGCAATTCTAGCATAAAACTAAAGAGTCGATTTAAGTTATTTAGATATAATACGAGGTTTTAAAATATAACTATTTAGGAACTATTCAATGTTACTCTTTACACCAGGACCGACTCCGGTACCTCAAAATGTTCGCGATGCAATGAGCGCTGAGACAATGCATCACCGTACACCGGAATTTGAAGCTATTTTTGAAAAAACCAGAAAACATCTTTTTAACCTTTTTGGTAGCGATGAGGTTGTAATGCTTGCATCAAGCGGAACGGGAGCGATGGAGGCAGCAGTCGTAAACCTATGCCACAACACTCTTTTAAATGTAAATTCCGGAAAGTTTGGAGAGAGATTTGGAAAAATTGCAACCGCTCATGGGCTTAAAAGTGTTGAGATTAAAAATGAGTGGGACACGCCTGTAAGCGTGGATGCAGTTGTAGAGGCAGTTAAAAGTAACCCTGAGATAGACGCTATTGCCGTGCAGATAAGTGAATCGGCAGGCGGGCTTCGTCATCCTGTTGAAGCGATTGCAAAAGCTCTAAAAGAGATAAATCCAAATATTATGATTATAGCCGATGGTATTACAGCCGTTGGTGTAGAAAAAATTGATATAACAAATATCGATTGTTTGATTGCAGGAAGCCAAAAAGCGCTTATGCTTCCTCCAGGGCTTGCAATTTTAGGATTAAGTAACGCTGCAATTGAGAAAATCGGAAAAGGAAGAGGCTACTACTTCAACCTTGCAACAGAGATAAAGTCTCAAAGAAAAAATACTACGGCATGGACTGCTGCTACAACTCTTACTATTGGGCTTTTGGAGATACTAGAGACTATCGAGAAAAATGGCGGATTGGACAAACTCTATGAAGAGACGGCAACAAGAGCAAATGCCGTTATCTCTGCACTTCAAGCAATAGGGTTGCATATATATCCAAAAACTCCTGCACTCTCAATGACAACCGTAGATGATGAAGATGCATCAAAAATCAGAAAAATTTTAAAAACCGATTTCGGCGTAAATGTTGCAGGCGGGCAAGACCATCTCGATGGCAAAATTTTCCGTATAAATCAGATGGGTCTAATCGCTCCGTATGAGATTTCATGGGTTGTGAACTCTGTAGAGCTCGCTCTTGATAAACTTGGTCGCAGAACATATGACGGTACTGCAAATAGAGTTTTTAACGAAGCATATTTTAAAGTAAACAGATAGATGATACTAGAACATGAAATTCCGAATGGTTCAAAACTCTATTTTGGTAATAGCGCTAAGTTAAAAAGAGAGATTGAAAAAGTTGCAAGTGAAGTCCTCTATGCGAAAGAGTTTGAAGAGATACTTACCCCTATATTTTCATATCATCAGCATAAAAGCATAGCAGATGAGAGAGAACTTATAAAAATAAATGACGAATACAACAACTCCATATCCCTAAGAGCAGATTCAACCATAGATGTTGTTAGAATAATACAAAAAAGACTCGGGCGCAATACGGAGCATAAAAAATGGTTTTATATACAGCCCGTATTCCGTTATCCGACGGAAGAGCAGTACCAAGTCGGCGTCGAGTTTATCGGAGAAAAAAACCTCGCATCGGTTTTAAATATAGCCATAGAGATATTTGATAAGCTAGATGCCTCTGCTCTTGTGCAGATATCGAATATGAAAATACCAAGACTAATAGTTTCTATATTTGATGAACTTACTCTTGATGATTTTAGACATGTAAATATAGAAAAGTTCTTAAACCTTGGCATAGAGTGGCTTGAAAAACTTGTCTATCTTCAGCATTTAGAACAGTTGGATGAGTTGTTACGACTCGTGCCGCAAAGTATAAAAGAAGAACTTTACAAAATGAGAGATTTATGTAGTGAAATAGGTTGTAAAAATAGTGTTTTAGCACCGCTTTACTATGCAGAGATGCTCTATTATGACGAGCTTTACTTTAGAATTATCGACAAAAATGAAGTTTATGCAAGCGGCGGAAGATACGATACTTCTGAGGTCAGCTCTGTAGGTTTTGCAATTTATACAGACGCACTCGTAGATATGATAAGTAAATAAGAAAGAGAGAAAATGAAAGCAGATTTGATAGTTGGTATCCAGTGGGGAGATGAAGGCAAGGGCAAGATTGTCGATAGATTGGCAAAAGAGTATGATTTGGTCTGCAGAAGCCAAGGCGGACACAATGCAGGGCATACGATTTGGGTTGATGGGGTAAGATATGCGCTTCATCTTATTCCATCCGGTGTTTTAAATCCAAAAGCAATCAATATTATAGGAAACGGAGTGGTTTTGTCTCCGGAATCTATAATAAAAGAGATGAAGCAGTTTGAAAATCTTGAGGGGCGACTTTTTATCTCCGACAAAGCACATCTGAACTTGCCTTACCATGCGCTAATAGATCAAGCCCGTGAAAAGCTAAAAGGCGAAAAAGCGATAGGCACAACAGGAAAAGGCATAGGACCTGCATACTCGGATAAGATAAACAGGATAGGACATAGGGTTGGAGAACTTACAAATCCAAAAAATCTTTGCAACTCTATCATAGAGTATTTTGAGCAAAATAGGGCAATTTTTGATGTTCTTTCTATCCAAACGCCTAGTAAAGAGCAACTTCTTGTGGAGCTACAAGAGTATAGCAAAGTGCTTACTCCCTTTATAACAGATACGACAAAGATGTTATGGAAGGCGCTTGATGAAGATGGCAAAAGAGTTCTTTTAGAAGGTGCTCAGGGTACTATGCTTGATATTGACCACGGCACATACCCGTTTGTTACATCAAGCTCAACCGTAAGTGCCGGTGCTTGTACGGGGCTTGGGCTAAATCCCAAAGATATAGGAAAAGTAACCGGAATCGTAAAAGCATACTGTACACGCGTAGGAAACGGACCGTTTCCAAGTGAAGACTTGGGCGAAGAGGGTGAGAGGATACGCAAAAACGGTCATGAATTTGGAACGACTACAGGCAGACCTAGAAGATGTGGATGGTTTGACGCCGTTGCATGCAGATATGCAAGCCGTCTAAACGGCTGCGATGAACTCTCCCTTATGAAGCTTGATGTTTTAGACGGCTTTAGTGAGATAAAAGTATGCGTTGCGTATGAGCTAAATGGAGAGGTGATAGACTATTTTCCGCAAGATTTGTCACAAGTGAAGCCTGTATATAAAACATTTAAAGGGTGGGAGAAGTCAAAAGGGGCTAGGAAATTTGAAGATCTTCCAATAGAGGCTCAAGAGTATGTTAAAATTATCCAAGAGATAACAAAAACAAAAGTTGGCATCATCTCTACTTCACCTGAGAGAGAAGACACTATAATCCTCTAGTATTGGAGAATGTATGAAAAGTCGATACAGTCCGCTCGTTTTACTTAAGAAAAATAAGATGAAAAAAAGCGAGCAGTCTGTACTGCAGGCAAATGCGAATTTAAATAGTGCAAGCGTAGCACTTGAACTCTCATATGAAGCATTAAAAAACTTGTCTCAGCCATCAGGCGGCTCCATAAAAGAGATGTTGGCATCCAGAGCGCTTCTCTCTTCACAAAGAGATATTATAAAACAGAACAAAGAGTGGCTTTCTTTTGCAAAAAATCAGAGCGAACAAGCTAAAAATCAGTTAAAAGCAGATATGCTTGAGTATGAAAAGTTTCAGTATTTAGAAGTTCAAGAGATAAAAAAAGAGCTCTACAAGACAAAAGTTAAAGAGTCAAAAGAGCTTGATGAGATTGCAATTATGAGATATGCGGGTGATAGATGAAACAAATAGCGATAATTTTACTTTTTTCACTCTCTTTGGGCGCTTTGGAGACAAGCGATAAGCTTTTTGAGTGTACCGAGATATTTAAAGCAAGAAAGAGTGAGCTTCTTATAGAGCTTGAGAGAATTGATGAACAAAAGCAGGCTTTGAGCGCTTTAAAAACAGCTACGGAAGAGTTGCTTACAAAAAAAGAAGTCAAACTTTCTCAAGATGAAGAAGCGGTAAAGAAAAAACTCTCAGAAGCATCATCCAAAGAGGAGAGTGCAAAAAAAATGCTTGAGAAAAATGAACAGATTTTAAAAGAGATAAAAGAGCTTAAAATGAGCAAAACTGCTCAAGCATTTGCAAAAATGAAATCAGCAAATGCGGCAAATGTACTCTCTGAGATGCCTCCTGAAGAGGCAACGGCTATACTGTTGTCGTTAAAACCTGAAATAGTAAGCAAGATACTCTCAAAAATGGACCCAAAAAAAGCTTCTGCTCTAACATTGCTTTTAGCAAAATAGAAAATTATCCAAGATATCCTTAAATAAAATTTTATAATCAAAAGCTATAATGCTAAGCATGTGATAAAAAAGTAATTTTTTTCGATAAGGCTTTGGGGTATTTATGCTAAGAAATATGAATTTTTATAATTTTATGCATAAGCAAATTTTGCTTATCATTGCTCTTTTTGCAGGTACCGGATTTGGCTATGTAATTATCGGTTATTTAGTTTTGGATTCGTATAAAGCAGAGCTGATATGGTATATGCTCGTGCTTGGCGTCTCTCTTTGGGGCTACTTTCTTCATAGAGAATACAAAAATCATACCTTGAGTGTTCAAGAAAAAGAGGAGTGGTTGCACAGGGTAAGATATTTTTTGTTTATCTATTTTTCTACTTGGATAGTTATTTTTGTGCTTTATGTCCTAAAAGAAGATGTAACTATGCACTATATAGCTATTGCTACTCAATTGGGCGTAGCAGTAGTATCTGCAACTTTTCTAGTTTCACAAAAGAGACTCTCTATTTTAATACTTACAACATCAATGTTGCCGATTACAATTTATCTTTTAAGAGTGCAAGAGTACTATAGTTATCTGATAGCATTTTATACGGTTGTGCTTGGTTGGGTATTGCTTTATGCTTCAAGAAATACATATAATTATTTGCAAAAAAGCCAGTTTCAAGCGTATCATGATTATCTTACCAAATTAGGTAACAGGCGTTATTTCGTAGAGTTGCTTGAAAATGCGCTTAAAATACAAAAAAAAGATAAAACATTCCTCTCTCTTTTTTTGATAGATTTGGATCATTTTAAAACCATAAACGATACTTTGGGGCACGATATAGGAGATGCTCTTCTTTGCGAAGTTGCAAAGCGTATGGATGCAATATCTAAAAAATACGGTGCAATTGTTTCAAGGCTCGGTGGAGATGAGTTTTGCATATTGGGAGCAATGCACCAAGAGAGAGACGAATGTCTTAAAAATTCAATCTCATTTGCAGAAGAACTCTTAGTTCTTATAAAAGAGATATATATTGTAGAAGGACATCATCTATATATAAGCGCAAGCGTAGGAGTTAGTCTCGTAGATAATATAACGGCAGATGCAGGTACTTTTATAAAAGAGGCAGATATCGCCATGTATGAAGCAAAATCCAAAGGCAGGGACGGTGTAATGCTTTTTAATGAAGAGCTCTCTTTAAGGATTGAGAGAAAGCTTGAGATAGAGAGGCTCCTTCATTTTGCACTTTTAAACAAAGAGATATATTTAGAGTATCAGCCGCAGATAGATAGGAAAGAAAATATTATCGGTTGCGAAGTTTTGGTGAGATGGCACAATAAAAAATTGGGAAGCATCTCTCCTGCCGAGTTTATACCGATATCCGAAAAAACAGGCTTAATCATAGAGCTTGGCTATTTTATACTTAAAGAATCATTTTTGACTCTTAGGGAGTGGGATGAAAAAGGGTTTGATTTATCTCAAATGTCTATAAATATAAGTATGAGGCAGTTTTTTCATGTCAATTTTATAGATACGGTTGAAAAAATGGCAAAAGAGTACCTTAACGAAAAGTTGTGTTGCAAAGTAATTTTTGAAATAACGGAAACAAGCGTTGCAGAAGATATGGCAACGCTAATAAGCAATATGAATAGACTAAAACGATTAGGAATCAGGTTTTCAATGGACGATTTTGGAACAGGATACTCATCTCTCTCTTACTTGCGCCAAATTCCCATAGATGAACTAAAAATAGACCAATCGTTTATAAAAAAAGTTGATAGTTCTGCCGAAGATAATACTATTATCAATACAATTGTAAATATTGCAAAAAATCTAAAGTTAAGTATTGTTGCAGAAGGAGTCGAAACACTGATGCAAAAAGATTTTTTATTAAATTCAGATTGTGATGTTTTGCAAGGTTATTATTTTTCAAAGCCTGTGAATAAAGAAAAATTTGAAGAGTATATAAAAAGTGTCAAAATATAGCTTAATTCTAATTGTAAACTAACTTTAAATATTGTAAAATACAAAAATTAATTAGATAAGGCCTCTTGATGAAGATATCACTTAAAGCTGTACCGCACATAGCAAATAAAATTGCGGTTGAATTGGGCAAAAGCGGTGTTGTTACGATGACAAAAGGTCTTGAGAGCGTTGCAAACGAGGCTCAGAAGATATTGACACACACTATCAAGCAGGAGATGGCTCTTGAAGAGAAGGTGAGTGAGATTTGTGCTGCAAACGAAGAAGAGATAGAGTTTATGAATGCCGATTCAAGACAGCTGTTTTTTATGATAAAAAAGAAGCTAGCTCCTGAATACGGTATTATACTCGACTATGAAGAGAGATACTCCGATATATCGCATAAGATTTTAGACGAACTTTATGAAGAGGATCTTATCCATTTTGATGTAACTGAAAATCGTATAAAAAATATAATATACAATTCAATAACCGGATTTGTATCTGAGGCGTCAGCACTCGATAATGTTATTATGAATAAAATAAAAACATATAAGAAGAGATATATTCCCGGAACGGATGAGTTTGACATACTATATGAAAAGCTTTACAGAGATGAGTTGATAAAAAGAGGGATGGAGTAAAAGGATGAAAAAAGCTTGGGTTTATCTTGAAAACGGAACCTTTTTAGAGGCAAACAGCTTTGGCGCACATGATACGGTAGTAGGTGAGATAGTTTTTAACACCTCTCTTACCGGCTATCAAGAGATAATGTCGGATCCATCTTATGCAGGGCAATTTGTAACATTTACAATGCCTGAGATAGGAAATGTAGGCGTAAATGCTCAGGATATGGAAAGTCGTGCCGCACACGCTAAGGGGATGATAGTTAGAAAGTATCAGCAAAGATACTCAAACTTTAGAGCAGAAGATTCACTGGAGCATTTTTTAAAAGAACAGAATGTTATGGGAATTTGCAATATCGATACTAGATTTTTAACTAAAATGATTCGAAAAGAGGGTGCTATGATGATGATAGCATCTACCCAGATAAGCGATAGAGACGAGCTTAAAAAAATTTTAGAGAACTCCCCTAGAATAGAGGATGTAAACTACATAGAACAGGTAAGTACGAAAGAGGCTTACAAGCATACTTCATCAACTTACGGCGACAGAGCTTTTGCATACGAAGATGCACCGCTTCCTGAAGCAAATATAGTAGTTCTTGATTTTGGAGTAAAAAGAAATATTTTAAATGAACTTGTAAATGCGAAAATGGGTGTTGAAGTTATGCCAAATAGCTTTAGCGCAGATGATTTGATAGCAAGATACAATAAAAAAGAGATAGATGGAGTGTTTTTGTCAAACGGTCCGGGAGACCCTTTGGTGCTTAAAAAAGAGCAAGAACAGATTAAAAAGTTAATAGCGGCAAAAATTCCTATGTTTGGTATATGCTTGGGGCATCAACTGCTTTCAATTTCACACGGGTACGATACATATAAACTAAAATTCGGTCACCATGGCGGTAATCATCCTGTAAAAAATCTTAAAACAGGACTGGTGGAGATTACCGCTCAAAATCACAACTATAATGTACCTGACAATATAGTAGAGATTGCAGAAGCTACGCATATAAATCTTTTTGACAACACAATTGAAGGGCTCAAATATAACGATGCTCCTATTTTTTCTGTGCAGCACCATCCGGAGTCAAGCCCCGGTCCAAAAGAGAGCAGATATATATTCGGTGAGTTTTTATCTTTGATAAAAAGATAAAACCCTTTCCGCTTTTTTATACTTCAAAAATCATTTTTAGAACATAGCAGTGTTAATATTGTGTTAATAGTAAACAAAAAGTTAATTAATTTTGCAATTTTGTCATAAAGTTGTCAATGATTAAGAATATTTAAACATTTTTACTGTTAATATGTTGATGTTAATCAATTTTGTGATTTAAAAGTCAAAATTGTTTTGAATCTTTAAGGAGTCTATATATGGTAAAAGGTCCATTAGAGTATGACTACACAGTTGCTAAAATGTTTATGTTTACAACTGTCGTTTTGGGTATTGTCGGTATGCTTATAGGAGTAATACTTGCGTTCCAATTAGCTTTTCCGCAGATAAATTTACTTTTAGGGGAAGGCTTGGCGGAATATACAAATTTTAGCCGTCTTCGACCGTTACATACGGATGCTGTTATTTTCGGCTTTACGCTAAGCGGAGTATTTGCAACTTGGTACTATGTCGGCCAAAGAGTATTAAAAGTTTCAATGGCTGAATCGCCACTGTTGATGTTTTTAGGAAAACTACATTTTTGGCTTTATGTAGCAACGGTGGCAGCAGCCGTTATATCTCTTTTTGCAGGAATAACTACATCAAAAGAGTATGCTGAGTTTGAGTGGCCAATAGATATTGCAATCGTTATTCTTTGGGTTGTATGGGGTATCGGAATGTTTGGTCTTATCGGTATTCGCCGTGAAAAGTCACTTTATATCTCTGTTTGGTACTATATAGCTACATTTTTAGGTGTAGCAATGTTGTATCTCTTTAATAATATGGAAGTTCCTACAATGTTTGCAACTTCTGCTGCAGGAGAGAGCGGCATCGGTGATTGGTACCACTCCGTTTCTATGTATGCAGGAACAAATGATGCGCTTGTTCAGTGGTGGTATGGACACAATGCTGTTGCGTTTGGATTTACTGTTCCTATAGTTGCGATGATTTACTACTTTTTACCAAAAGAGTCCGGCCAGGCTATCTACTCTTATAAACTCTCACTTCTCTCATTCTGGGGATTGATGTTTGTTTACTTATGGGCAGGCGGACACCATTTACTCTATTCAACTGTTCCTGACTGGATGCAGACAATGGCTTCAATATTTTCAGTAATATTGATTCTTCCATCTTGGGGTTCGGCTATCAATATGCTTCTTACAATGAAGGGTGAGTGGCAGCAAGTTGCAGCGTCGCCTCTCATAAAGTTTATGGTGTTAGGCTCGACTTTTTATATGTTCTCGACACTAGAAGGTCCTATTCAGGCTATAAAATCAGTTAATGCGATTGCTCACTTTACAGACTGGATAGTCGGGCATGTTCATGACGGTGTTCTTGGATGGGTTGGATTTATGATAATGGCAGCTCTATTTCATATGGCTCCTAGAGTCTTTAAAAGAGAGTTATATTCAAAATCTCTTATGGCGGTACAGTTTTGGATTCAAACACTTGGTGTTGTTCTTTATTTTACATCAATGTGGATTGCAGGTATAACTCAAGGTATGATGTGGCGTGCGCATGATGAATTTGGTAACTTGGCTTACTCGTTTATAGATACCGTTACCGTTCTTCATCCTTATTATGCTATTCGCGGAATAGGTGGACTATTGTACCTAACAGGCTTTTTGATGTTTGCTTATAACATCTATAAAACTATGACTTCTCGTCCGGTAGAAGAGCATGAATTGCAAAATGCATCGCCGATGGGCGCATAAGTGAGGGGATAAAATATGTTTCATTGGTTAGAAAAACATCCGTTCTTTTTCGCGGTAGGTGTATTTATTGTTATTTCGTTTGCAGGGCTAATTGAAATTTTGCCTAGTTTTGCACAAGCTTCACGACCTGTTATCGGTACTGCTCCATATTCTACATTAGAATTGGCAGGGCGCCATGTTTATATAAGCAATAGTTGTAATGCTTGTCATTCACAGCTTGTTCGTCCGTTTAAATCAGAGACTGACCGTTATGGGCACTACTCTCTAAGCGGTGAATACGCTTATGATAGACCGTTTTTGTGGGGTTCTAAGAGAACCGGTCCGGATTTAATGCGTGTAGGAAATTATCGTACTACTGATTGGCATGAAAATCATATGAAAGATCCGCAAAGTGTTGTTCCGGGCTCTGTAATGCCGGCGTATAGATGGCTTTTTACAAACAGTTCCGACATTGAGACGGCTTTTGCAGAACAGTTGACAGTAGAGAAGCATTTTGGAGTTCCTTACAATAAAGAGATACCTCTAAAAGACGGAACGACAAAGGTCGTAAAAATTGGACAAAGCGTTGCAGAAGCGAAGGCACTTGCTTTGGAAGAGGCGAAAGTTATTGCGGCGGATATGAAAGATCAAGATGTTAAAGATGCAGTTGCTCGCGGTGAGATTCCTGAGATAGTTGCACTTATTGCATACATGAATAGTCTAAAATAGAGGTAAAAAGTGGATATTGCACAACTTCAAGCATATGGATACTTTGCATTAACGGCAGTTTTGGTGATTATATTGTATTCGTACATATTTCATCTCTACAGAGCTAAAAAAGATGCTGACGGAGTTGATTATGAGAAGTATGGCAATATGGCACTAAACGATGATATAGATGATGCTCCGGTGTCACCTGTATCTAATGATAAAGAAAAATAGGAGAGATATATGAATAAGCTTTATCTTGGGGGTTCTATTTTTGTCGCACTTATGTTACTGTTCACATATATATCTGTGGCTGGATCAAAGGGCGGTTTAAATAGCGATATCGTAAATATGCTTGCAGTAGCAGGTGCGGTTGCCATAGTAGTGATTACGGTTTTTGTCGTAATTAAGTATGTTCGCCAAATGCAGGTTGATACGGCATCCGGCGAGTTGGCAAAAGAGAGTTGGGACGGAATAGGCGAATATAAAAACAATGTTCCTATGGGATGGGCAATTATGTTTTTGCTCACGATGGTTTGGGGGATGTGGTACTGGCTTATAGGCTATCCCGTAAATAAATATTCTCAAATTGGCGAATATAACGAAGATGTTGCAGTCCATAATACAAAATTTCAGGAGAAATATAAAGATATCTCTGGAGATAAGCTAGTTGAAATGGGCGAATCAGTTTTTTTAGCAGAGTGTAAAGTATGTCACGGACTATCAGCAGACGGTATTGACGGAAAAGCGGCAAATCTAAACAAAAGAATAGATGCTGCTTCCGTAAAATATATAATTGAGCACGGTTCAAATAACAAGCTTTTGGGAATGGAGATGCCGATGCCTGATAGAAATGCACTTTTTAATGCTACTTCCGGCGCTCTTATAACGGATGCAGAGATTGAACTTGTAGCAAATTATGTTGCTAACGGTATGAGCGGTGAAGGTGCGGATGTGTTTGCGGGTGCTTGTTCATCATGCCACGGAGCAGACGGAAAAGGTGTGGATTTTGTTGCGCCGAATCTTGCACAATATACGCCGGCATTAGTTGTAAATGTATTAAATAACGGTAAAAAAGCAGCAATCGGAGCAATGCCTAAATTTGATAGATTAAACGATAAACAAAAAGAAGCTGTCGGTGCGTACATCACCAGCTTAAGCAGTAAATAAGGAGCTGTTTATGAATGAAAATAGAAGTTTATTTGCACTTGACGGAATAACCGGAATGTTAATAGCAACACTATTGCTGCTTGGAATTTTATTTTTTCTTACACTTTCGGCTATAAGTGTACAACAAAAGAGTGCCACAAATTTTTACGATATTAAAGATGAAGCATCTATTAAGATGATTGGTTCAAAACAAGCCGATCATGTTGTTGATGTGAAGTAGGGGGTTGGGTTATGGAAAAAATAATCGCATGGGGTCTTGTTATCATGGCTCTTTATACGCTTTATGCAGTAGTGACTCCAAATCATCTCTATATCGGGTAGGGATAAAACTTTGAATCTTATAAGAGGGCTCTTTGCCCTTTTAAGCTTTCTTTTTGCCACATCTTCTCTTAGTGCGCAGTATCTATACAAAGACGAAATTATCTTCAATCCCGCTTTTACTCAAGAGATTGAGAAGATAGGGAGTGAACTTTATGAAAAAACAGGAATCTCGCTTAGACTTTTAATGATTAAAAAACTGCCTGAGGGACTAAATATAGTTGAGTATCAAAATGAGATTTTAAAAGAGTTTCAAACCCCTACAATTCTGCTTACTTTTTCTGAAACGGATTCTAAAGTCGATATCTTGGCAAACGATACCTCTTTATACGGATATTTTGACAAAAAACAGATTTTAAGTCCGGTAAGTTCTCCCGTACAGGCATTTGTTATGGCTCTTTTTTACAACAACGGATTTGATTCGTTTAAAGAGATAGCTTCTAGTTACGGCGGAACTATAATCCCGCTCTTAGCACAAAAAGCAAAACCTGAAGAAATTTTAGGTAAATACTCCGGCTCTATGTTCAACGGTTATGCGGATATAGCCGAACAGATAGCAAAAAGCAAAGAGATTGTTTTGGCAAATGCGGTAGGAGATGCAAATCAAAAAAGTATTTTTGTGGTTAAAGTACTCTTTTACGGATTGATTTTTTACGCACTTTATCTTATCGTTAAAAGAAAAATTTATTTAAAAAAGGCAAAAAGTGAAAAGCTCTAAAGCAAAAGCATGGCCTTATGCCATAGCAATATCTATATTTTTAATCTTTCTTGCATCGGTTGCAACTATCGTTATTGCTTCTAAGGCTCCCGTGCAAAAGAGCAATGACTATATGATGGATTATCATGAAGCTGATGAGAGAGCAAATGAGATTATAAAAGAGAGCATAGAGTTTAACAAAAAATACAAAGTAGAGTTTTTAGCGCAAGATTTTAATGTTAAAAACACTATTTTAAAGTATAGAATTAGCGATACTTCTTTGGTGCCAATTGATAATGCTTCCATAAAAGTTATCTTAACAAGACCAGATACGCATAAGCATAATATTGAGCTAGATAAGTATGAGATAGAAAACGGGGTTTATACATTTAGTATGCCTGAACTTCCGCAAGAGGGTAGATGGGATATCATAGCAAAAATTAAGATTGATGATTTAGAGAGGTTTTACAATATAAAAACAGATACAAGAACTAAGACGGCTGTTGAATATTAATACTACAATGAGCTATAATAGCTTTTATGAATGAAACAACGATAGTACTTCCATCTGCTAGAGCAATAAGAGAGCGACTCTTAGAGAGTGGCGGCACTCTGTTTTTACCAAATTTTCTCACTATGAGTGATTTTATCTCGAGGCTTTGTATAGCAGAGGATTTTTGTGGTATAAATGAAGACGGCAGAGTATTGTTACTTTTGGAAGCGAGTGATTTTAAAAACTTTGCAAAACTTCAAATAGAGAGAAACTTCTTTACATTTACAAAAAATTCTTCTTATATTTTTAAATTTTTTCAAGAGTTAAGTGCAGAGTTATATGATATAAATAATTTAAGCAGCTATGATGTTTACGGTGAGTATGAAGAACATATAAAAATTCTTCAAGAACTCTACATCAGGTATGAAGAGCTTTGCCGAGAAAGAAAAATAGCCGATACAATTTTTTTGCCAAAACTATATACTTTTAATGCGCAATATATAAAATCTCTTGGTAATATTGAGATTTTTATTGATGGATATTTGACAAATTTTGAGTTTAAACTTCTGCTTGAGTGTTGTGAGTTTGGCAGTGTGATATTAAACTTTACACTTAGCCGCTTTAGCTCTAAAATGTGTAAAAAATTTGCTAAGCTAGGCATAGAGCTGCAAGAGGGTTTTAGCTATAAAATAGCACTTAGTGAAAGAAAAATTTTAGAGCAGACAAAAGTAGATAAAAATAAAAATATAAGTTGTCAATCTTTTACGCAAGATATTTTACAGGTTGCTTTTGTAGAAAAAAAAGTGTACGAATTTATCCAAAAAGGGTATGCTCCGCATAAAATTGCCGTTGTTTTGCCAAATGAGAAGTTTGCGCATATTCTAAGAGTGTTCGATAAAAATAACAACTATAACTTTGCTATGGGTGAGCCGTTTTGCAAAACGGATATTTATGCAAAACTAGAAGCAACAACATTATGCATAGAACAAAATTCAAAAGAGAACTATGCAAGATTAAAACGGCTTGGGGATGAGTTTTTTATAAATCTCTCTAAAATTTATTATAAAAAGAGTATGGAAGCAGATGTTTTGGAGTTTTTGCATACATATAAAGAGAGCTTTGGTGGTAAAAGTGAGCTTAAAATCTTTGAAGAGGAGCTTTATGCGCTAAAAAATATTTTACCATATATGGGAGATATGAGCATAAAATCTGTTCTTTCTATCTTCTTGCAAAGGCTATCGCAAAGAGCCATTGATGATGTGCGCGGAGGAAAGATAACCGTTATGGGAGTGCTTGAGACCCGTCTTATGGAGTTTGACGGAGTCGTGATAGTTGATTTTAGCGATGAAAATGTTCCAAAAAAAAGCGATAAAGATATGTTTTTAAATACATATTTGCGTGAGGCGGCAAATCTTCCTACGGCACAAGATAGAGAAAATCTTCAGAGATACTACTATGAGATGCTTATAAATAGAAGCAAAGAAGTTGCTATCTCTTTTGTAAAATCAGAACAAAGCAGCGGTTCAAAATTTCTAAAAGAGCTTGGCGTAAAAGAGCAAAATGAACACTCAGAGCTAGAGTATGCAGGAGTGTTGTTTCAAAAAAGGAAAATAGGGTACTTTAACGAGCAAGAAATAGCAATGAGATATAGTTTTAAAAATGAAAAGCTCTCCTCTAGCAAATTAAAAACTTTTTTAACATGCAAAAGAAAGTACTATTACAGACATGTAAATCATATCAAAGAACATGAAATTCCAAAAGAGATACCTCAGGAGTATCAGATAGGTTCTGATATTCATAGCGCACTTAAAAATCTATACAGTAAACAAAAAAGCTTCTTAAGCGTTGATAAACTAAAGACGGCACTCTTTAGGGAGCTTGATGCCATATGTAAAGAGAGTGAGTTTGAGAAGTATCTTATTGCTTTGCATAAAAAGAAAATGCACCCTTTTTGCGAACTTGAAGTTCAGCGGTTTAATGAGGGTTGGAGTGTTTTGCATTGTGAAATAGCCCTAGAGAGAAATTTTGCAGGGATGAGTTTGGTCGGGCAGATAGACAGAATAGATAAAAAAGGCAATCAAATCTATGTGCTTGATTATAAGACGGGGCGGTATCCGCTTTATAGTGAAAAAAATTTTAAAGAAGCAACCGATTTTCAGTTGGAATTTTACTATTTACTCTCGCAGCCGTTAGGGGATGTTTTAGGATGTGCCTATTATGATTTAGAGGATTATAAGATAGTAGATGAGAGGCTTTTAGAGGAGAAGATAGCTTTGCTTGAATCAATTATAATAGATTTGTCCAATGTTGAATATATAGATTTTGCTAAATGCGATGATGTTAAAAATTGCTTGTATTGCGAATATAAAATTATGTGCGGAAGAGAGTAATGTTTATAAATAATCTAGCTTACGAGGCAAGTGCCGGAAGCGGAAAGACTTTTATGCTTGTTGTGCGTTATCTTAGTCTTCTTTTCAAGGGGGCATCCTCATCAAAAATTTTGGCGCTTACTTTTACAAATAAAGCCGCAAATGAGATGCAAGAGAGGATTGTCTCGACGCTTGAGGAGCTTGAGCATAGAGATGAGCTTCATGAGATAGCAAAGGTAAGTGAGTTGTCGCGAGAGTATATTTTGCAAAACCGCCAAAGGGTGCTTTATGCTTACCTTAATTCAAATACGAAAATAATGACGATAGATAGTTTTTTTACTCAAATACTACGCAAATTCTCACTATACGCATCTTTAATGCCTGATTTTTCGACATTTAATGCGCAACATGAAGTTAAACTGCTTTTAAAATTTTTAAAAGAGGTAAAAAATAGCTCTAAAATGGAGAATCTGATCGCGCTTTCTTTAGAGTCAAGCAAAAGACTATCCGATATTTTTGAGTTTTTAGATGAATTTTATATAAAATCACAAGAACTAAGTCATATAGAGTTTGTAAAAGGGGATCTAGAGGCGCATAAGATTAATGCTATGGTGCTTCTTGAAAAGCTAAGGGCAATAGTGCATAGTTCCCATAGCGCTTCCAAAAATGCGATAAACGGTGTTGAAGCCCAAAACTTTGATGAGTTGTGTGCCAAAGCTTGGCTTGGTAGAGATAGCCTTAATTATAGCACTTTTGCAAAATGTTACACGCCTAGTATGGATATATTGCTAAGAGAGATACAAGAGGCTATAAAAAGCTACCATAGAGCAAAAGAGCAGAACTTTTTTTATGCACTAAAAGAGTTGTCGGATATTTATATTCAAGCAAAAAAAGCGCTATATATGGATGATAGCGAGCTTGGTTTTAGTGATGTGACATACTTAGTATATGAGATACTCAAGCTTCTTGATGATAGTAGTTTCTTGTATTTTAGGCTTGATGCACAAATAGAGCATATTTTGCTTGATGAGTTCCAAGACACAAGTATATTGCAATATGAGATATTAAGACCTCTTATAGAGGAGATTACATCAGGCAACGGTATATTTGAAGGCGGAAGTTTTTTCTTTGTAGGGGATGTAAAACAGTCTATTTATAGATTTAGAGGGGGAGTAAGCGAGCTTTTTGCAGAAGTTAGAAAAAAGCACCATACGCATCTTGAAAAACTACTGGTAAATTACCGTTCTAAAAAAGAGATAGTTACTTTTGTCAATGCTGTTTTTAGAGATAAGATAAAAGAGTATAGCGATCAGCTTGCAAAAGAGAGCTCTAGCGGCGGTTTTGTTGAGGTTATAGAAAATGATGCCATATTAGATGAGGTTGTGGCTCAAGTAAAAAGAGTTTTGCAAATTGGCGCAAGAGAGGATGAAATTGCCATTTTGTGTGCTACTAATGCAGATGGCGAGGAGATAAAAAGTGTTCTTCAGAGTAGTGGTATAGAGGTTGTTACGGAGACAACGACAAAACTTATAAACCAAAAAAGCATTAAAGCCATTTTAGAGTATTTAAAATATCAATATTTTATGCAAGATATTTACAAATATAATTTTTTTGCTCTTATCTCTCAAGAGGTAAGAGAGATGGCAAAAGTAGATTTTACAAAGAAAAGCTTGTTGGAGATAGTCAAAGAGGCGGTAGAGGAGTTTGATCTTTTTGATGAAGATTTTAATATTATTAAATTTTTGAGCGAAGTCGGACTTTATAGCGACATAGAAGCACTTTTATTTGAATATGAAAGACTTCAAAGCAGTGCTGCAACAAGCGAACTTCACGGAGTAAGAGTGCTTACGGTGCATAAATCAAAAGGTTTGGAATTTGCGCATGTAATAGTTATGGATAGATTAAAAAAAGCTCCGCCTAAGAGAGATGCTATTATCTATGAGTATGATGGCATTAGATTAAAAAATGTATATCTTCGCATAAAAGACAGAGATGAGTTAGACAATGAGTATAAAATTGCCTTGCAAAAAGAGAAGATACTAGCATATGAAGATTCGTTAAATGCGCTTTATGTTGCCTTTACAAGAGCAAAAGAGTCTCTTTTTGTCGTTAAAAAATCAAAAGATTCTTCGTTTGAGATTTTGAATTTAACTCCTTCAATGCATGGCGATTTACTATATTATGAGAGTAAAAAAACCAAAAAAGAGGCAAAAAACAGTAATACTTTTTTATATAAATCGCTTAGATATGGGGTTCAGAATGAAGTTTTAGAGACACAAAAGGAGCAAAAAGAGGATATACAATCCATCTATTTCGGTCTTGCGATGCACTATATGCTTGAGATGTTAAGAGATTTTAATTTAGATAGTGTCAAAAGCGCAACTTCTTTGGTACTAAATAAATATGGTGCAATTTTAGAGGAACAAGATATTAATGATATTCAAAACAGAGTTTCTATGCTTCTAAAAAATGAGAAATTTATTTCGCTACTAAACGGCAGTTCTTATAGAGAAAAAGCTATAATGTACAAAGAGAGCCTTAGATACATAGACCTTTTAGTAAAATGCAATGATGGCGTTTGGAATGTTATTGACTACAAAAGTTCTCTTCTGTTTTCAGATGAGCACCAAAAACAGGTAAAGTTTTATGTTGAGGCTATTGAAAAGATAACAAACCAAAAAGCAAGAGGCTACATATGCTACCTCTTGAAAAATGGTATAGAAATTGTAGCTATTTAAAGCATATCTTGAGTAAAAACTTCAACTCTGTTTCTACCCAGTTTTTTTGCGCTGTATAAAGCCTCATCCGCTTCGGCAAATATGGTTGCATAATTGACATGGTCGTTTTTAAGACCGCTTACTCCAATGCTAGCCGTTACTGTTATGGAATAAGATTCAAATAGCACAGGTTCTTGTGCAATTGCTTCTCTTACTGCATTTGCGACTTTTACGGATGTTTCAATATTGGTCTCTGGCAGGATTACAACCATCTCTTCTCCACCGTATCGCCCTATAAAATCGGTTTCTCTGTGATGTTTTTTTATTTTTGAGCTTACTTGTCTGAGCACTTCATCGCCTGCCATATGACCATAGGTATCGTTAATATATTTGAAATGATCCAAATCTATAATAAGTATGGATAAGTCTGTGTTGTACCGTTTTGCTCTTTTAAATTCAGATTCAAGCATTTCTTCTAGGTAGCGCCTATTCCATAGTCCAGTAAGAGGGTCTGTTTTACTAAGCAACTCTATCTCTTTTGTTCTTATTTGCACTAAGTGCTCAAGACGCTCTTTCTCTTTTCTGGACTGTTCTATTGCCGTGTAGTAAATAAGTCTTGAGGTAAAGAGTGCAAACAAAAGTGCAATAACGGCAGTAACCGTTGCCGTGGTAAATAGCCTATTTTCATGTGCTAGATATGTTGAAACATCAATTAAAATCATAAGTTTGTCATTTGAATTTTTAGCTTGCATATGATAATCTATAATTGTTCTATATCTTATCTCTCCGTCTATTTCAAGCATTGTAGAAGCCGGAAGATTGTCGTTTGTGAGCTTCTGACCTATAAGGCGCTCATCACTGCTTGCTATAATAAATTGATTTTCATCTAAAATTGAGATTTGTACTATATTTCTTGCCGATTCTATGTATGCGTGCAAAAAGTCGTTTATATTTATTTTTGATAGTATTGCAAGACTGTTAGTTATAGACCCATCCATAGATTTTAACAGGTTTATTATGTCTGCTTGTCTGCGAAGTAGTGAGAAGTCATCATGTAGGGCGCTTTTTTGGTCGTATTCTGACACATCTACTGCCAAATCTATAATCCCGGCTAATTTATTGTTTTGATAAATAGGGTAGTAGATAGACATAACATTTACATAATCTCGTACTTCAAAAAAGAATGTACCAAAATCTCTCTCTCCTTTTGATGTCTCAATAAAGCTTTTTGTGGAGAGAGTTTTACCTATATCATCTCTAAAAATAGAATTTTTAATAGTTCCATCCGGTTCAAGATATCTAAACTCAAAAATTTCCAGCTCAAAAGATACATCATTTACAAGCTTTTGAAGGTTTATAGTAGATTTTATATCATGAAAGCGCTCCACTGCCGATGAGACCGAATTTGCAATGTTTAGTGTATTGCTATGTAACTGCGTAAGCAAAAGATTTTTTTGAACTTTGTAGTTATAGTAAGAGAGTAGAGCTATGGTAACCACTAAAGCAAAGAGTATGGCAGGCAGTGTATATTTTTTATTGATAGCAAAAAACATTAGTGCCCTGTACTCGGATCGGCTTTTTTATAGCTGTCGTAAGCTTTTTGAAAATCGTGATAAGCTTTATCCCACCGTTTTGTATGGCAACTTGTGCACATCTTTTTTAGCACTTGCGGATTGTCTGCTCCTGCAAGAAATCCCCCGCCGCTAAATCTTTTTGTCTCATTTTTAACTTTGTCTTGTGCCATCTGTATATGAACATTTCCGGGACCGTGACACCCTTCGCACTGTACATTTGAAAGTCTTGGAGTTTGTTCCATATCTACAAAACCGCTTGGCATTTTATGTCCAGTTGAGTGACACATAAGACAATGTGAGTTTTTTTCATTGTTTGATATTGCCAAACTCTCCATCGCATGGTCATGAGGATCTTTTTTACGCCCTAGAAAAAAGTTTCTATGACATAAACGACACTTTGAGTTGCCGACATAGCTGTATTTATTTGAATTCATAGCATCGTTGTAAGCTTTTTCACCCATTGCATTCTTTAGCGGAATCTCAGGTGCGCTAGATGCCAATTCGTCTATAACCCGCTGATTTTGTTCTCCAAAGAGCAATGTAGTAAAAAGTATGAAAAAGACGGCAGTTTTTGCAAAAATATGGTACACCAACTCTCCATTTCAATGAGATTCAATATTATATATTAACTATTAATTGTTTGATTGTAGCATAGTGAAAATTGTATATTCCTAAAAATAAAAAATTAACTTAGAGAGCTAAACCTTAAAAAAAACAAAAATTAAGCAATTTCTAAGACTATCTAGCTATACTTCCACCACTAAATTAAAAGAAAGGTTCAAGAATGAAATTTACAAAAATTGCTACTCCTGAACAAATCGATCAGAAATGGGTTTTGATTGATGCTGAAGGTAAAACTTTTGGTCGTATTATAACTGAAGTTGCTACTATACTTCGTGGAAAAAATAAACCGTGTTTTACTCCAAATATTGATTGCGGTGATTTTGTAGTAGTGGTTAACGCTTCTAAAGCAAAATTCAACGGGATGGGAAAAATTGCAGATAAAGAGTATTTTTCTCACTCAGGCTATTTCGGTAGCACAAAAAGCGTAAAGATGACTGAGCTTTTAGAGAAAAATCCGGAGAAGTTATACAAACTAGCTGCTCGCGGTATGCTTCCTAAGACAAAGCTTGGTGCAAAAATGCTTAAAAAATTAAAAATTTATGCAGGTGCTGAGCATCCTCACACTGCACAATTAGCAAAGTAAGGATAAGCCATGGCAAAAGTATATGCAACAGGTCGTCGTAAAGCGTCGATAGCAAAAGTGTGGTTAACTCCAGGCAAAGGAAATATGACAATCAACGGTCTTTCTCTTGACGCATGGTTGGGTGGATTAGAGGCAAAAAAACTTCGTGTTAAACAGCCTCTTGCTTTAACAAAACAAGAGACTTCGGTAGATATCGTAGCTACGGTAATGGGCGGTGGCTTCGGTGGTCAAGCAGATGCGCTTCGCCACGGTATTTCTCGTGCATTGGTTAGATTCAACCCTGCACTAAGAGCAATCTTAAAACCTGAGGGTATGATGACTCGTGACTCTCGTACTGTTGAGAGAAAGAAACCGGGTAAAAGAAAAGCTCGTCGTTCTTGCCAATTCTCTAAGCGTTAATCTTTTCAAGAGGATTTTTCGCTCCTTTTTGCGTTTTATCAGTGTTTTGTTACACTGATGAGACCTCCACTATCTTTTACATAAGTTTGGTATAATCTCTTAAAAAAA
Organism: Campylobacterota bacterium; assembly: GCA_030837195.1. GTDB lineage: Bacteria > Campylobacterota > Campylobacteria > Campylobacterales > Sulfurimonadaceae > Sulfurimonas. The sequence goes on along the minus strand of JAUPKZ010000006.1, from coordinate 3,142 downwards.
GAGTCAATTTGCGCTATTTCTTATTCCTATTTTTATCATTTAACCTCTTTGCTTCAACACTGCATCTAGCTACATCGGCAAACCCTTCAAGGCTTAATCCTATTTTGGCGACAGACTCGAGTTCATCTGAAATAGCGGGTTTTTTATTTAACGGATTGGTTAAATATGATAAAAATGCTGCAAATATTATAGGCGATTTAGCAGAGGATTTTTTCTTTGAAGACAACAAAACGCTTATATTTAAACTTAAAAAAAATGTTAAATGGCATGATGGAGAAATTTTTGATGCGCGGGATGTTATATTTACATATGAAGTTCTTGTCTCCGCCAAGATAAGCTCTCCGTATAGCGCCGGTTTTAGGTTTGTAGAGAGGGTTGAAGCTTTAGATGCATATACGCTAAAGGTAAGATACAAGGAACCGTATTTTAAGGCGCTTGAGGTTTGGATGATGGGGATTTTGCCGGAGCATATTTTAAAAAATGAGCAAAATTTGATGAACTCTGCTTTTAACACACATCCAATCGGTACGGGTCCATATAAGCTCACGCAGCTAGAACATTCTAAAAATATTGAACTGAGTGCTTTTGACGATTATTTTGAAGGTAGAGCAAAGATAGATAAAATATCTTTTCATGTTATAGCAGACCCTATGACACGGTTTTTGATGTTAAAATCCGGTGTGCTTGATGTAGGAAACATAGAGCCTATGCAGTATGAAAGACAACTTGACAATAGTTTTTTTGCTAAATTCGATATTTATCAAAATATTTCATACTCTTACAGCTATTTGGGTTTTAACCTAAAAAAAGAGAAGTTTCAAAACCCAAAAGTGCGTGAAGCTCTATCTTTGGCAATAGATAGAGAGGAGTTGGCAAAAATTTTATTTTTTAACCACGCAAAAGTATGTACGGGACCTTTTTTGCCCTCTACAAAAGCATTTAACACGGAAGTTCAGGCACCAAAGCAGAATATTCAAAGAGCAAAAGAGCTACTAAAGGAGGCTGGGTACGACGAGGCTAATCCTTTTGTATTTGAAATTGCCACTTCAAATTCTAGCGCTATTCGCCCATATGCAGCACAAATTCTGCAACATCAGCTTAAAAAAGCAGGTGTAGTCGTGAATCTGCGTATTATGGAGTGGCAGGCATTTTTAAATATGGTAGTTTTTCCAAGAAAGTTTGATACGGTTTTGCTTGGATGGGGGCTCTCTCCTACGCCGGATCCATATATGTTTTGGCATAGCAACAGTGATAAAGAGGGCGGTTTTAACCTAGTAGGATATAAAAACAAAACAGTGGATAAAATGATAGAAGAGTCGCAGTCGATTATTGATGGTGAAGCATTGTCTTCTACTCAAAGAGAGATGTTTCGCCTCATAGTGGAGGATAATCCGTACCTTTTTTTATATATACCAAATAGCATTACCGCCGTGAGTAAAAATATAAAAAATATAGATAATGGGCTTAGCGGCATATGGCATAACTACATAACATGGGAGAAAAGGGAATGATACTGCTTTTTGATTTGGACGGAACTTTAATTGACTCTACGGAGGCAATTTTGGAGTCGTTTTCTCACTCTTTTACTGTACATAGCTATCCAAAACAAGATGAGGAGGCAATAAAGTCGCTAATAGGCTACCCTTTGGATGTTATGTATGAAAATTTAGGCGTTGAAAAAAAGAGAGTAGATGATTTTATAGCTACTTATAAAGAGCATTATAGAGAAATTTCAACTCAAAAAACAACTCTTTTAAAAAATGCAAAAGCAGCAGTAGAGCTTGCAAGTAGTTTTGCGACTCTTGGAATTGTTACTACAAAAACGGCTAGCTATTCTAAGGTTTTAATGGAACACTTTGAACTTATGCATCACTTTGAAGTTTTGGTAGGGCGAGAGGATGTACAAAAACCAAAACCTCATGCAGAGCCTATACTAAAAGCATTAGAAAAATTAGATTCTAAAAATAGAGAAATCTGGATGATAGGCGATACAAAATTGGACCTTTTGTCTGCTAAAGACGCAAATATAAACTCACTAGCAGTTCTTAGCGGATATGATACTTTTGATACTCTTAATAAGTTTACCGATAACATATTTACTGATGCCTATGAAGCGATAAAATTCTTACATAGTAAAAATATTAAATTAAGTTAGCCTAGTTTGATATACAAAGTAGGTAGAAATAACACATTTTTTTTTCTTCTTGAAAAATAGGGCGATTTCAAGCTATATTTAAGAGCAACTTGTCTAAAATAAGAGCAAAATTAGAATTGTTGCCGGTGCGGTAATAATAATTTAATACTTATTATATAGGAGAGTTTTATGCTGGAAATCAGATGGCATAGTCGCGCTGGGCAAGGTGCAGTAACGGGGGCTAAGGGGCTAGCTGATGTTATTTCTACTACCGGTAAACATGTTCAGGCGTTTGCGTTTTACGGTTCTGCAAAACGAGGCGCTGCTATGACGGCGTACAATCGCGTAGATGATGAAGTTATCATGAATCATGAAAAATATATGAGACCGGATTATGTTTTCGTAATAGACCCTGCTTTGGCGATTACTACGGATATTACGATAAACCACAAGGAAACTACAAAGTATATCATTACGACGCATTTAACAACGGAAGAATTGATTAAAGCTCAACCTAAATTAGAAGGTAAAGAAGTTTATACGGTTGACTGCATAACTATTGCGAATGAGACTATCGGTCGTGCTATTCCAAATACGCCTATGCTTGGTGCATTTATGAAGGTTTCGGGTATGTATGATATTGAGTTTTTTAAAGAGAGTATGAAAAGAGTTCTTGGAAAGTTACCACAGAAGATAATTGATGCAAATATGCTTGCGATTCAACGTGCTTTTGATGAAGTGAAATAAGGGATTTATGATGGCAAAAAAAGGGTGGGATGAGTTTGAAATCGGAGCAATGCTTCGTACTTTCAACGGAAAAATAGATAATATCGCTGGAACTCAGCAACAAGATCGAGACTATTGTGAAAATAGTTCATATACTGCTAGTGTAGCTGATTGGAGGCTGATTAAGCCAATTTTCAATAAAGATTATTGTATTGATTGTCAATTCTGTTGGGTATATTGTCCAGATGTTTCAATCATATCAAGAGATAAAAAATTGATCGG
>JAUPKZ010000047.1 GCA_030837195.1 Campylobacterota bacterium | reverse complement strand
GTCTTGTTAGCTCAGCCGGTAGAGCATCTCACTTTTAATGAGGTGGCCGATGGTTCGAATCCATCACAGGACACCATTTACTACAATAGCAGTGGCCCCGTCGTCTAGCGGTCAGGATCCCAGGTTTTCATCCTGGTTACAGGAGTTCGATTCTCCTCGGGGTCACCACTTAGCTTTAAGAATTCAGCAGATTATCTTTTTTTTAATTTATCGATTGCAACACACACTTTATTATTTTGATTACATACCGACAATTTCAATAAGTTCTTTATCTTTACTCAGCAGTTTATTTACAATTTGTGTTAAATTGGTATTTTGTTTTTTTGCTAAAGTAGAAAAAAAACTTTCAATCTCCGGCTCAAGGTATATAGGTAAATTAAACGCTGCATCTTCTTTGTAAAACTTACCTCTAACACCTTTTGAAAAATCATATTCCTCTTTCATCTTAATCCCTCCAAGTAGGTTTGTTGCTCTTTTTTGGTTGCTTTTCTTGCACTTATTATTCGTATATTATAGTTATCGTTGTCGATTGATATGTATGTATGCACAACAACCAGCGTTTTTGTGTGCAAATCCATCCCGATAGTAACCCATCTATCTTCACTCTCGCTATGTTCATCATCAAATATAGAAATCATATTTTTATCTCTAAATACTGATACAGAATCTTCAAAACTAACATTATGTTTGATAATGTTACTCTTAGCTTTATTTGCATCCCATTCAAAATTGTAGTTCATAAACAACCCTGATAACATTTATGATGTATTGTATCAAAAGAATAGCAAAAAACACTTACTATCTTTGCAACCTATACTCTATCGGAAGAGTTAAGTAAATTTTCTCTGAAGGCTTTGGAAATTTATTTGAGAGATTTTGCAATGTTTTTACGGCAGCTCTGCTTAAAATTTCACTTTTAGATTCTATAATCTCTATAGCAGAAACATCGCCGCTTTTATCAATAGCAAATCTTACAATAACTAGCCCTTCTATCGCTTTTTTTCTAGCTGCAATCGGGTAATACAGATTTTCCTGTATAAGCGCTGCTATCTCTTCTTTGTTTATTTTTATATAGTTTTCTTGGAGATTTTCTTTTGGAAGCTCTTTTTTAACATCATTATAAGAAGGTGGAGTTGTTTTTGTATTTTCTACCTTTGCTTCTGGCTTCTGCGGCTCTTCTTTTTGGTGTTCTGTTTTGGCAACTGCTATATCTTTACATTCATACTCTTGTTGTACCGACTCTTCTTTATCTTCTATATCGTTTCTTTTCTCTATTTCATCACTATTTTTTATCTGCTCTTTTTTTGTCTCTTTTGGTTTTAAGACTTCTTGCTTTTGCTCTTTTTTCTCTTCTTTTGCCCCTTGTTTCTCTTCTAAAGAGCATAGTTTAATAGCTATTTTTACATCATTTTCTTTTTTTACATCAAATATATAAAAAATTGCCGCTATAAGAAGTAAATGTATAATAAGAGAGATAAAAAATGCGCTACTATGTCTAATCATAAAAGAGATAGTAGCAAAAAGAAGATATGTATTTGTTAAATCGCTCGTTTAAATTCAGGATAAGATTCAACGCCGCACTCGTTTACATCCATACCCTCAACCTGAACATCGTCGTCTGCTCTAAATTTAGAAAATTTATTGATTACATAAATCACTGCATAAGAAATACTAAATGCAAAAATTCCAATAACTACAACACCTTTTAACTGATCTAAAAATGAAACTTTTTCTACAAAAATACCTACGGCAAGCGTTCCCCATATTCCATTTACAAGGTGTACTGATAGCGCTCCTACAGGATCGTCAAGTTTTAACTTGTCAAAAAACGGAACTGCAAAAACTACTAAAGCTCCGCCTACCAAACCTATCAAAATCGGTGTATATATATCATAGAGGTTGGGTGCTGCGGTAACTGCGACAAGCCCTCCGAGCGCACCGTTTAAAATCATCGTAATATCAAAAAGCTTATATCTGATGTACATAAGCACTCCGGCTGTGATTGCACCTGCAAGCCCTGCAGTATTTGTATTCATAATCGTTATTGCAACACTGTTTGCGTTCTCAATGCTAGAAATCGACCCGACACTTCCACCGTTAAACCCAAACCAGCCTATCCAGAGCAAAAGAGCGCCAAGCACCACAAGAGGTATATTTGAAGCAGGGATAACTTTTATCTTTCCATCAAAATACCTGCCCTTCCTTGAACCTATGATTAAAATAGCCGCCAAAAGCGCCCATCCGCCGGTTGAGTGAATTACACTAGAGCCTGCCAAATCAAAAAGCTCAAGATCTAAAAAAGTACCCTTGAATATATCTGCACCCCAGCTTATATTTACGATAAACGGGTATATAAACGCCCCCATAATAACGGTAAAAACTGCCAATGGTATAAGTCTTACCCTCTCACTAACACCGCCGCTGATAATATTGATTGTTTTACCGACAAATGCCATTTGAAAAAGAAAAAATGCCCAAATACTTTGATTTTGATTTTCCCAACTTCCAAATGCTATATCAAATCCCACAAGTAAAAACATTAGTGAAGCAACTGCATAAATCATAACATTCGTAGTAAGTACGGAAGTTACATTTTTTGTTCTAACAAGCCCAGCTTCAAGCATTGCAAAGCCCGGAACCATAAAGATTATGAGTACCATCGTAAAAAGGGTGAAAAAAGTATCTATGATATATTTAAAATCTGCTTCCAACATATGCAACCTTTGATAAGTTTATGAAAAAGAATTCTATCTAAAAAAATAGTTTGCAGATTTTTTTATTGATTAATTTTTAATCAATAAGCAGGAGACAAAATGAGCCTTTGCTCATTTTGTTTTTATATAGCTTCGCTATCTGTCTCACCCGTACGGATACGAATAATTTTTTCAATATCCGAAACAAATATTTTGCCGTCTCCTATTTTACCGGTTCTAGCGGCCTCAACGATTGTATTTGTAACTTGTTCTACATTTTCGTCGTCCACTACCATTTCCATTTTTATTTTTGGTAAAAAATCGACCACATACTCTGCACCGCGATAAAGTTCGCTATGTCCTTTTTGTCTTCCGTAGCCCTTTACTTCGCTAACCGTCATACCCGTTATTCCGATTTGAGCCAATGCATCTTTTACATCTTCTAGTTTAAACGGTTTTATAACTGCTTCTACTTTTTTCATTTTTTTGTTTCTCCAAATTAAGTTTAAAATTGTAACATTATTTTATATAAATCTTAGAGATTTATACCTTTTTCGCCGTGCACAGTCTCATCAAGTCCTCTATTTTCACTCTCATCATCCACTCTGCCGCCGCCTGTTATAGCAGATGCTATATAGTAAACAAAAGCCGTTGCAATCGCACTATAAACGACCGTTAACCCAATCGCTTTAAACTGACTCAAAAGCTGTAATGCCATACTATAATCCTCAGGCATTGCATAAGGAGCTATAAAAATTGCAGTTGCAACAGAGCCCCAGATGCCCACTAAGCCGTGTATCCAAAAAGCATCCAGAGAGTCATCTACTTTAACCATATTTTTAAGTTTTGCAACACCCCAAAAACCTAAAGCACCTCCAAGCAACCCTATAACAATAGCACCGCCTACTCCTGCACTTCCAGAAGCCGGAGTAATAGCAACAAGCCCTGCAACCGCCCCTGAGGCAGCCCCTATAATAGTAGCTTTTTTATAAACCAGCCACTCTACTGCTATCCATCCTATAACTCCAAGCGATGCCGCAACATTTGTTACCAAAAATGCGCTTGAAGCAACACCGTCGGCAACAAGAGCCGATCCTGCGTTAAACCCAAACCATCCAAACCAAAGAAGCGCTGCTCCAAGAGTAACGAGTATCGGAGAAAACGGCTTGATAGCAACTTTACCGTAATCGCGTCTGCGTCCAAGCATCATAGCGACAACAAGCCCGGCAATACCTGCATTTAAGTGAACAACGGTTCCGCCTGCAAAATCCATCTCTCCGAAGTTAAGACTCTCTCCTCCTCCCCATGCCCAGTGTGTAACTGGCGCATAAACTACCACAACCCAAAGAGCCGCAAAAATAATATATGTCGAAAATTTCACTCTCTCTATCATCGAACCGCTTGCAATAGCAACCGCAATAGCGGCAAATGTCCCTTGAAATGCCACAAAAAGCAGCTCCGGAATAGTTCCTTTTAGAGAGCTTGAAGTTATATCGCCAAGAAGCATCTTTCCGCTTCCTATGATATCTCCGTCTCCAAACGCTATGGAATAGCCTATCAAAACCCATACTAAAGAGCCCACGGCATATGCTCCAAAGCTCATACCCATAGTATTGAGTACATTTTTAGAACGAGTAAGCCCTCCGTAAAATAGAGCAAGCCCTGCAGGCGTCATAAGCATTACAAGAGCAGTAGCCACAAGCATCCAAGCCGTATCACCGCTATTTAATGTATCTTCTGCAAGAGCAAAAGACGGCAATGCCAAAAGCGTAAAAAAATATCTACTCATTTTGTCTCCTTGTTTTTTTAACATATCAAATTATACTTTACTGCAATATTAAAAGTAAGCAATCTATTGATTAATTTTTAATCAAAAAGAGTTTTATAGAGATTTGTAAAAAATAAGTAACACTCTTTTATTCTATTTTCAAATTTTTTAAGGGTTATTTGGGTACCATAAAAAGATTTTATTTTTAGGTGTTTATATGGCTAATTTGCTACACAACGACAATATACAAACTATCAACATTGAAGAAACACTTCAAAACAGTTATCTTGACTACTCGATGAGCGTCATCGTAGGTCGTGCGCTACCGGATGTTCGCGACGGACTAAAACCGGTTCATAGAAGAATTCTCTATGCAATGGACAAACTAAGCCTCTCGGCAGGCTCTAAGTTTAAAAAGTCTGCTCGTATAGTCGGAGATGTTATAGGTCAGTACCACCCACACGGCGATACTGCTGTATATGATGCGCTTGTTCGTATGGCTCAAAGCTTCTCTATGAGAATGGAACTTGTTGACGGGCAAGGAAACTTCGGCTCGGTTGATGGCGACAGTGCAGCAGCTATGCGTTATACGGAAGCTAGAATGACAAAATATGCAGGCGAACTTCTTAAAGATTTAGAAAAAAACACGGTCAATATGATCGACAACTATGATGCTACGACAAAAGAGCCGGATGTTATGCCTACTCGCGTCCCGAATCTTCTCATAAACGGATCATCTGGTATTGCGGTAGGTATGGCGACAAACATTCCTCCTCACAACCCAAGAGAGATTATGTACGGACTAAAAGCTCTTCTTGCAAATCCAGACATAGAGCTTTATGAGCTTATGGAGCATATCAAAGCACCTGACTTTCCTACGGGTGGAACTATATTCGGCAAAAAAGGGATTATTGACGCATATGCAACCGGTCGCGGTCGTATAAAAGTTCGTGCAAAAACTCATATAGAGCGAAAAGGAAACAAAGATGTCATCGTTATTGATGAGCTTCCGTATCAGGTAAACAAAGCTCGTTTGATTGAGAACATTGCAGACTTAGTAAAAGATAAATTGATTGACGGTGTATCTGAGATTCGCGATGAGTCGGATCGCGAAGGTATCCGCGTCGTAATTGAGCTAAAAAAAGATGCAATGAGTGAAATAGTTTTAAATAACCTCTTTAAACAGACAAGTATGCAGGTCACATTCGGCATTATTATGCTCTCCATCCTAAACCAAGAGCCTAGAGTTTTTGGTGTTATAGACATCTTAAAACACTTTATAAACCATCGCAAAACTATTATCATCCGCCGTACTATTTTTGACCTTGAAAAAGCAAAAGCAAGAGCACACATCTTAGAAGGTCTTAAAAAAGCACTAGATATTATAGATCAGATTATCGCAGTTATAAAAGCAAGTTCAAGCATTGAAGATGCGAGGGATAACTTAGTAACAAAATTTGACTTTACGACTATCCAAGCGCAGAGCATTGTCGATATGCGTCTAGGACGCCTAACGGGCTTAGAGAGAGAGAAAATAGAAAACGAACTAAGAGAGTTGCGTGAGCTTATAGCCTACTTAGAGTCAATTTTAAAAAGTGAAGAGATTTTACATAAAATCATAGATGAAGAGTTTGACGAAATCATAGCTACTTACTCTGATGAAAGAAGAACCGATATTGAAGACGATTACGACGATATAGATGTAGAAGACCTTATCCCGAATGAGCCTATGGTCGTAACTATAACTCACAGAGGCTACATCAAAAGAGTTCCGTTAGCTCAGTATGAAAAACAAAAAAGAGGCGGTAAGGGTAAAATAGCCCTCACTACTTATGAAGATGACTTTATAGAGAGATTTTTTACTTGCAATACTCATGATACACTTCTTTTTGTAACAGACCGCGGACAGCTTCACTGGCTAAAAGTTTACAAAATCCCTGAAGCAAGCAGAACTGCAAAAGGCAAAGCAGTCGTAAATCTTCTAAACCTTGTCGCAGATGAACAGATACAGTCAATCATCCCTACAACGGATTTTAGCGATGAGAAATCACTTGTATTTTTCACAAGAAACGGAACGGTAAAGAGAACAAATCTTAGCGAGTTCTCAAATATAAGAAGCAACGGAGTAAAAGCTATTCTTCTTGATGATGATGACAAGCTTATCACTGCAAGAATTGCAGACCAGAGCATAAAATATCTTTTCATCGTAACAAAACTCGCACAGTGCATCAAATTTGAAATAGAAAAAACACGCGATCAAGGTAGAAATACAAGAGGTGTGCGCGGTATCAAATTTAAGCTTGATTCGGATGAAGTAGTTGATGCAAACATTATTGCAAGCGACGAAGAAGAGATTCTCATAGTTAGTGAAAAAGGTATCGGTAAACGCACGGATGCAGGGGAATACCGCTTAACAAACCGCGGCGGAAGCGGAGTTATCGCTATGAAAATGACTCCAAAAACAGGCAAAAATGTAGTAGGTTGTCTGATGGTAGATGAGAGTATGGATATGATGGCTCTTACAAAAGTAGGCAAAATGATAAGAGTGGATATGCAAACTATCTCAAAATCAAGCAGAAATACAAGCGGCGTATATATAGTAAAAGGCGATGATGTCGTAAGCGTATCTCGTTGCCCTAAACAACCGATGGAAGATGAAGAAGGCGATGAGGAACTCTCTTTGCTTGATACAGACGAGTAATTGGCATAATATTTGCTTTATCTAAAAAAATTTAGAAAATAAGGGATAAACCATGAAATATTCTCTAGTTCTTGCTTCACTATTAGCTGCTTCATCGCTTTTTGCAGCTCAGCAAGTTCAACCGCAAGTGCAGACGGTAGATACTGCTACTTTGCAACAAACAAACGATGAGCTTGTTCAAGTAAAAAAAGAGCTCTCTAAAGTCAGAAATGAGATACAAAATGTTCATGACAAGGCAGTCGATGATGCTTATGAGCAGGTTCTAAAAGAAAATAAGAAATTGACCATCACGGTAGTCGGTCAAGGCGTTGCACCTATGAACACTACATCTCCTGCACAGGCTTATGCTCTTGCAAAAAGAGCTGCAATTGCAGACGGGTACAGAGCCATAGCAGAAAAGCTAAAAGGTGTTCGCGTAGAGGGTCAAGACACTATCAAAAATATGATGGTGCAAAAATCAACCGTTCGTACTCAAGTAGAAGCATTGGTAAAGTATGCAAATGTTGTTGAAACTGCTTTTAAAGAGGGGCTATGCGAAGTAGAGATGGAAATAGTAATCTCTCACGCAGACTTTGCTCAGTAGTGCTTTTTTATTCACTCGCACTTGATGCAAGTGAATATCTTATCTCATATAGATATGTCGTAAAAGATGCCATCCTATATAACGATACGCTTCAAATCTCCAAATCTATGAAAAAATGTCAAGGCATTGTGCATAGCGATGCACTTATACTTGATATAAACGATAGCAAAGATTTAAATAAGATTGTTTCTGAAAATGAACAAGAGTTTACTAGCTATATACACAAACTTGGAATGCACATAAATTATAGTGACATTACTCAAAATCTTCAAAACCACTCAACTGCCGTCTTAACGCTTAAAACAACTTGCTTCAAAGTCGATTTTAATGATAATTTCGTTAAAATTGCACCCTTACAATAAGGACATTTTTGGTGAAAATTGCAATAGTTGAAGATGATATCAACATGAGAAAATCTCTTGAAATCGCAATGAGCGACTATAGGGAATTTGATGTCAAAACTTTTAAAAATGCAAAAGATGCACTAAAAGCGCTTGATGAGAGCTTTAATCTTGTTATAACCGATATAAATATGCCGGGTATGGACGGGATAGAGTTTGTAAAGGCGCTCGGCGGTAAATTTGAAGTTATTATCATGACGGGAAATGCAACCCTTCAAAGGGCTATAGAATCCATTCATTTAGGTGTAAAAGATTTTTTACTAAAACCGTTTGATGTTGATACTCTTATTGCGGCAATAAAAAGAGAAACAAAGATTCAAGAAGTAAAAAAAAGTGCAAAACCCATAGAGGCAAAAAAACAAGCCGATGGATTTTTTGGTCACTCTAAGGCACTCGAAGATGTTCTAAAGATGGCGAACAAAGCAGCTAAAACCGATGCTTCTATTTTGCTTCTTGGAGAGAGCGGTGTAGGCAAAGAAGTTATGGCATCTTATATACACGAAAACTCTTTAAGGGCTAAAAAGCCTTTTATTGCCATCAATATGGCGGCAATTCCGGAAAACTTACTTGAGAGTGAGCTTTTTGGCTTTGAAAAAGGCGCTTTTACGGATGCGCAGGAAGCAAAAGCAGGGCAGTTTGAACTAGCAGAAGGCGGAACGCTTTTTTTAGATGAGATAGGAGAGATGCCGTTTTCTCTTCAGGCAAAACTGCTCCGTGCTCTTCAAGAAAAAGAGATTAGAAGACTTGGCTCAAACAAAAGTACAAAAATTGATGTTAGAATTATCTCTGCAACAAATGCAAATTTAGCGCAAAAAATAAAAGATGCTTCATTTAGAGAGGACCTCTACTTTAGGCTAAATACGATTCCTCTTCACATCCCGCCTTTAAGAGAAAGAAGAGATGAAATCTTGCAAATTGCTCAAAAAGCGCTAGAGCATAATTGCATAAAATACGGTTTTGATGTAAAATATTTTAGCGAAGAGTCGCAAAAGCAACTTTTGGCTTACACTTGGCCTGGGAATATAAGAGAACTACTTTCCGTGGTCGAGAGAGCGGTCATACTAAGCGATGAACAAGAAATAACCCCTAAAGAGCTTTTTTTGGAGTCAAGAGGGTTACATACAAATGAGTTTAACAATAATAATTTATAAAGGATGGAAATATGTCAAAAAAATATAATGTAGCGGTAGTAGGTGCAAACGGAGCAGTCGGTGAAGAGATGTTAAGAGTGCTTGAAGAGGTTAATTTTCCTATTGCCAAACTTGTTCCACTTGCAAGTGCCAGAAGTGCAGGAAAAACTGTAGAATACAACGGTAAAGAAGTCGTTATTTTAGAGCTAACCGAAGATGTATTTGAAAAAGAGGATGTAGAAATTGCTCTTTTTTCGGCAGGCGGAAGCGTTAGCGCAAAGTTTGCACCTTTTGCAGTTGAAGCTGGTGCGGTTGTAATTGACAACACTTCACATTTTAGAATGTTTGAAGATATTCCGCTTGTAGTTCCCGAAGTTAATCCTGAGGATATCTTAAACTATAAAACAAAAGGAATTATCGCAAACCCAAACTGTTCTACTATCCAGATGGTTCAAGCACTTAAGCCGCTTGATGATGCATACGACATTCAAAGAGTAGATGTAAGCACATATCAGGCAACTTCGGGTGCCGGAAAAACTGCAATGGAAGAATTAGTAGCTCAAATGCAGTCATTTTTTGCATTTAAGCTAGATGAAGCAGAAGTAAAAGCATTTGCTCATAGAATTGCCCTGAATGTCATCCCTCAAATAGATAAGTTTTTAGAGAGCGGATATACAAAAGAAGAGATGAAGATGGTAAATGAAACTACCAAAATCATGCATAAGGAAATTCCTTTGAGTGCAACTTGCGTACGCGTTCCTACTCTAAGAGGTCATGCGGAGGCTGTGAGCGTAAAATTTGCTCGCGAAGTAGATGCTGACAAAGCAAGAGAGATACTAAAAAATGCTCCAAACATTATCATACTAGACACTCCTGAAGAGTCAATTTACCCTATGCCTTCACTTGTTTTAGAAAAAAACGAAACTTATGTCGGAAGACTCAGAGTTGACAACTTTGACAAAACAATGCTTCATATGTTTATAGTAGCGGACAACCTAAGAGTCGGTGCCGCAACAAATGCGGTTAGAATTGCTCAAAAATGGATAGAGCTAGAAGAGGAAAAATAAAAATGTTAGAAAAGTTTTTTGAACACTCCCTTTGGAATTCAAGATTTATAATTCTATTAGCCGTCATATTTGGGCTTGTAGGTGCGGCTTTACTTTTCATAGTTGCAAGTTTTGATGTTTATGATACTGCAAAATATGTTTTAAATTCATATATAACTCACGCGCATCCGGAAAACTTTCATGAAGAGATAGTAGGCGGCATTATCGGAGCAATTGATCTATATCTTATCGGTGTTGTTATGCTTCTTTTTTCTTTTGGACTATATGAACTATTTATATCAGATATAGATCCCGCAAAAGATGAATCAGGAGAAGAAAATCAGCTCTTGGCTATCCATTCGTTAGACCAACTAAAAGATAAAATCTCTAAAGTTATAGTTATGGTCTTAGTTGTAGGTTTTTTCCAAAAAGTGGGGCATACTACATATAACGGTGCCTTAGATATGCTATACTTAGCTCTATCGATTGCAGCAGTGTCAATCGGACTTTTTTTCTTAGGAAAAGTCGGTAAAAGTCATTAGATTTTTTTATATAATTACAGATAAAAAAGAAGGATAACATTTGAGTAAAATATTTGTAGATGCATGCTTTGGAAAAGAGACGCCTTATACTCCGGTATGGATGATGAGACAAGCCGGAAGATACTTAAAAGAGTATATGGAAGTAAGAAAACAAGCAGGTAACTTTTTAAATCTTTGCCATAACCCAAAACTTGCTGCAGAAGTAACACTTCAACCCGTAGATATCGTCGGAGTTGATGCAGCCATACTTTTTAGCGATATATTGGTCGTTCCCAATGAAATGGGCATGAAACTTGATTTTCTAAGCGGAGAAGGTCCTGTTTTTGAAAAACCTATCAAAAATCAAGCCGATTTAGATGCGCTTTTGGGCGGTGAAGAGGCTGCAAACAAACTTACTTATGTTTATGATACTATAAAAATACTTCGAGAAGCGCTAGACAAAAGAGGCGATGAAAAAGCATTAATCGGCTTTACAGGTGCACCTTGGACACTTGCTACATATATGATAGAGGGTGAAGGTACTAAAACTTACAATATATGCAAAAAAATGATGTACTCAAATCCTGAACTTCTACACTCTATCCTCAAAAAAGTGACGGAGGTTGTAAAGCTCTATATGCAAAAGCAGATAGAAGCAGGCGTAGATGTAGTGCAAATTTTTGACAGCTGGGCTGCGGCAATTGAACCTTCAAAATACGATGAGTTTTCATGGAAATATATGGTTGAAATTGCAGAGTATTTAAAGGCAAAATACCCTCATATCCCTGTTATAATGTTTCCAAAGTCAATTCCTGCATTTATACCTCAAGTCTATGGAAACTTCGATGTATTCGGTGTTGACTGGTCAACTCCTATGGCGTACGCAAAGGAGCACTTGGGAGATCGCTATGTTCTTCAAGGAAATATGGAGCCTTGCAGACTATACAGCAAAGAGGCAACTTCGTTTTGCGTAGAGTCTCTGCAAAAAACAATGGGCGGCAAAAGACATATTTTCAACTTAGGACACGGCATACTTCCTGATGTTCCAGTTGAAAATGCAATTCATTTTGTCAAAGAGTGCCATAGAGTCAGTAAAAAATAAGTGAAAACCATCTTTGGACCAGTACTCTCAAGGAGATTTGGAACTTCCCTTGGGGTTGACTTATCGCCGACTAAAAAACAATGCAACTTTGACTGCCTTTACTGCGAACTCGCTGCATCTGCTCCCGTAGATGCCCAAGAGAGCGTAGTTGAAGTAAGTACAATCATAAATGAACTAAAACAACATCTAAACTCCGATATAGATGTTATAACTATCACCGCAAACGGCGAGCCTACACTATACCCTTATTTGGACACTCTCATAGATGAACTAGATAAGATAAAGAACAATACGCAAACCCTCATCCTCACAAATAGTTCAAATCTAACCAAAGATAGTGTTTTTAACTCTCTGCTAAAACTAGATCAGGTAAAACTATCTCTTGATAGCGTAAGCAAAGATATCTTTAAAAAAATAGACAGACCCATAAAAGAGATAAATATAGATGAAGTAGTAAAAAAGGTTATAGCATTTAGCGAAGTTTATAAGGGTAAACTTTTTATTGAGATACTTTTTGTAAAAGGCATAAACGACACAGAGGAAGAAGTAAGAAAGCTAAATGAAACTCTGCTAAAACTCCACAATATAACCAGAGTCGATATAGGAACGATAGACAGACCTCCTGCATATGATGTCAAACCTTTATCATACAAAGAATTGTATGACATATCTCATCTTTTTTCAAGTTCATTGCCTGTACATATAGCTTCAAGAGGATCTTCATCACAAAAGCACGCTTCAAGCTACAGTGACGAAGATATACTAAATACGCTTGATAAAAGAGCTTTGACTATGGATGATATAGAATTACTATTTGATGAAGATAGCAAAAAAAGACTTATGCATCTAATCTCCTCTTCAAAGATTACAACAAAAAAAGTAGGGAATTTAGAATTTTTTATCCCACTTGAAAATGAAAAAAGAAAAAGGGCTAAATAGCGATTATAAGCTTGACTTTTAGCTTCCTATCAAGTATAATTTCGCCCTATCAAATATTCCGAATTAGCTCAGCGGTAGAGTAGGTGACTGTTAATCACTTGGCCACTGGTTCGAATCCAGTATTCGGAGCCACTAACTTCATTAAGTGCCTATTTTAGGCATTAAATCAATGTATCTTATTTTTGTTGGCAACCTATTGGCAACCAAACATTCTTTTTAACAATCCCTTTTATTATGCCTCAAACCATGCTCTTTTAGTTCATCATATATTTTTACGCCATTTTTTCAGGGGCTTATGGCGATGCCAAGGCTGCGATAGCAGACGAGGTTTTCGGGTGGGTGGGCATAGAGCAAAGCGAATATGTCCATCTACCGAAACGCCATAGCCCTATTTTGCCAAATGCAGCAGCAAATACTGCCGCATCTATGTCATGAAACATACTCCCTCTGCTCTTCTAATAGCTTAGCTTCTGTGCAATAAGTTCATTTACTACGCTTG